>DASQDJ010000207.1:0-6416 GCA_035634215.1 Solirubrobacterales bacterium
ACAAGACGAGTGGGTGATGGAAACCGGCTCCTTCGCGCCGGGAATCGTCTATATCGAAGTGATCGCCACGGACAGCCTCGGCGAATCGGCATCGGAGCGGTTCTGGGTGAACGTTCCCTACACGCCGCCGCCCGATCCGGATGCCGAAAACCCGCCACGATTCTCCGACATCCTGAACTTCCGCAAAGAATTCGGCCTCGACCTGGACCTCAAAGGCGACGAGGAAGCGATCAATGACCGCATCTTCAACCTGATCGGCGACTGGCATAACCCGAATACGCCGGCGGGAGAAATCGCCCGGGCGACGATGGGCCGGTGGGGTGTGCCGTTGCGAGCGGTCGATGCGGCGGAGCTGGAATATCGCGAATGGCTGTACGAAGTCAACGCGGGAAAGATCGACCAATGGGTCGAAGCGACCAATCCGAGCAGCTATGCCGGGTACTACCTGAATCACGCTGCCGGGGGGATCATGCACATCGGCTTCCTCGGCAACCAGGCCGAACAGCTCGCGAGTCTGGAGGCGTCCCTGTCCCTGGTAGGAGGAAGCAGCAGACTTAGCGTCTACCCGAACCCTCCGACGGTCCCATACCTTTCGGTGCGGGCAACGACGGAGTCGGTGATGGCCGCAATCGAAGCGAACTCGACCCTGGCGGATTTGGTCATCAGCGTGGAGGACGACGAAGCCGGGAAAGCCACCCGCGTCGGCACGTCGAACGTTGCCCAGGTTGAAGGCATTCTCGACCAGACGCTGGGGGCAAACGCGCCGGTCGCGGTCGAGTACGAAGCGGGCGGCGGGGCGCTGCTGGGGGGTCGCTACCGCAACGAGGGCAGGATGCGTGCCGGCGACTACATCAACAGCGACCTTTATTTTTTCGAAGGAATTCCGACGGGGGAACCCTGCACCGCGGGATTTGGAGCCAAAGACATAGTGGACAAGCCGGGCACTAAAAAAGACGTCCGCCGGCTGTTCGTCCTCACCGCCGGTCATTGCGCCGTCAAACTTGAGCAAGAAGTGTGGCGCAACAAGTACGACGGAGACCATCCGGTTCCGTTCGCGTCCGGCGGAAAGAGCGAAGTCGGGAGGGTTGCGCGCAGCGCCTTCCAGTGGGCCGATGGTCCCGGCAGGGTGCGCACCGATGGCACGGCGATCCGGGTCAGCCAAGGTGGCATAGTGCCTCAAGCGAGATGGGGATGGGGCGGACAGCCGCTGCCAACGAAGCCGGCGAGTAGAGCCAGAAAAGGCAACGTCGTCTGTTACTCCGGGGCCGTGTCGAAGAATGTTTCGTGTGGCAAGATCGTCGCGCGCTCGCTGAACTACCGTGTGACCGGCGCCTACGCACCATTTGGCCTCGCCGGATACTGGGTCAGGTTCCCCGAGGACAGGCGCCCGGAGGATGGAGACAGCGGTTCGCCAGTATGGAATAAACGCACCGGCGCATCGATTGGCCTGGTATCTTTCGGACGGCCCCTTGGTTCCTTCGAAGAAACTCTCGTGGCCCCACTGCTGCACCCTCCCAATATGCCCCCGAACCGGGTCCCGGGGATCCTTCATCATCATGGCATGGAGCCGCTCCAACTGAAGCTCGGCGGGTGAGACCGATGGCTTTCGGGATTAGAAGGACGATCAGCGCATTGGCGATCGCGGTGGTCGTGGGCACGACTCTGCTCGGGGTTGGGTGCGGTGGGGATGATGACAGCGGATCCGAGCGTGCGGTCGAGTGGGCATTCGCCTCTCCAGTCGGCCCCAACTGGATTCGAGTCGGCGCCCCGATCGAGGGTTGCGACCGTGACCCGCCGTTGCTCGAAGAGCCAGTCATCGAATACGAGGCCAATCGCGTCTATATCGAACTCCGCCGTACTCCGGAAGAGGACAAGAACCTCTGCTTTCTTAACCTCGTGCGGGGTTTCAAAAAAATTACTTTCGAGCGCGACCTAGACGAACTTGTCATCTTCGACTCGAGCACCGATCCGCCCGAGCGGCGTTGGCCAACTAAATTCCTCTGCCGACTGAGTAAGGCTTGCGGGTCAGAAGGGCGATAGGCGCCCTGGTGATTGCGGCACTCTTGGCCGCGGCCCTGTTCGGGGGCGGCTGCGGTGGCGGCGACGACCGCTCCGAGCGGGCGGTCGAGTGGGCCGCCGAACGCGCCATCGGTCCCAAATCGGTCCGTCTCGTGGCGACGGTCGAGATCTGTGTTAATCCAGTGCAGCTCGAACAACCGATCATCGAGTACGAGGACGATCGCGCCTACATCGAAGTCCGCCACACCCCGGAAGAAGGGGAAGGGGAACACAGTGGCTGTTTCCTTAGCCTCTGGACCCTCCGCAAGACGGTCACCCTGAAGCGAGACCTGGACGAACTCGTTCTCTTCGATGCGAGTACCGATCCGCCGGAGCAGCGTTGGCCACGAGAGCTCTTGCCAGGAGAGTAAGTCGTTTTTGGGGCATGGAGCCGCTTCGATTGAAGCTCGGCGGGTAAGACCGATGGCTTTCGGGATTAGGAAGGCGACGGGCGCATTGGCGATTGTGATGCTCGCGGGCATGGCCCTGCTCGGGGTTGGGTGCGGTGGGGGCGATGACAGCGGATCCGAGCGTGCGGTCGAGTGGGCAGTTGACCCGCCAGTCGGCCCCAATTGGGTTCGTATTGATGCCCCGATCGAGGCCTGCATCCATGACCAGCCGCTGGTCGAAGCGCCGATCATCGAGTACGAGAGGAATCGGGTCTATATCGAACTCCGCCACACTCCGGAAGACGACAAGGGCATCTGCTTTCTTAACCTCCCGATTGCCTCCAAGAAAATCACCTTCGAGCGCGACCTAGACGAACTCGTTCTCTTCGATGCGAGTACCGATCCGCCGGAGCAGCGTTGGCCACGAGAGCTCTTGCCGGGAGAGTAAGTCTTTGGCGGCTTAGCCCCGCGTCCGCTCCGCCAGCCACTCCAGCAGTCCATCTATGCCAGCGCTGGCGTGAACTCGCCGTTGGTCGTCGGCCCCGTTGCCGTCGCGCAGGATGCGCTCCAGCTCGTCGAAGGCGACGTCGGCGCCGAGCTCGCGGGCGTAGGGGCGGACCGAGTCGAGGACGCGGCGGGCGACCTCGGCCGCCGGTGCGGGGTGCTCGTCGTCGAAGAGGATCTGCGCCTCCATGCCGTGGCTGGCGGCCTGGAAGTAGGACTCCTCGAGCGCCTCGCGGTAGAGGCCCGGCGCGGTCGGGTCGTCGAGCTCCTTGGCCGCGATCGCCTGGATCAGGGCGGCGATCGCCGCCGAGGTGGTCGCATCGGTCTGCACGTCGAGCGCCCGCACCTCGACCGTGCCCAGCTTCGGGTGTGGCCGCACGTCCCACCAGATGTAGGTGTAGTCCTCGACTCCGGCGGCGGTGATCAGCTGGTCGGCGACGCGGCAGAAGTCCTCGTAGTCGCGCATCTGGCGGGGCAGTTGGAAACGGGGATAGGAGCGCACCACCGAGGTGCGGGCGCTGGCGTGCCCCGAGTCGACGCCCTCCCAGAAGGGGGAGTTGGCGCTCAGCGCTTGCAGGACCGGCAGGTAGAGGCGAAAGGCGTTGGCGAGGTGGACCGCCGTCTCGGGGTCGGGCATGCCGACGTGGACGTGGAGCCCACAGGGCGGCGTTCGCAGCAGCCCGCCCAGGTCCTTGCGGACGGTCTCGTAGCGCGGTTTCGCCACCAGGCGGGCTTCGCCGAAGTCGTCGGCGGGGTGGAGGCCGGCGCCGAGCAGACCGAAGCCGGCGTCGAGGATCGCCTGGCGCGCCTCGCGCAGGTCGGCGAGCGCTTCCTCGGGCGTATGCGAGACGCCAGACTTCAGCTCGATCTGATCGGCGAAGATCTCCGAGGAGATCCGCTCGCCGACCGGCCCGGTGACGCGGTCGAGGACCTGCTGGCTGGTCGCCGCCAGCTTGTGCCACTCGTCCACGAGCAGCAGCTCCTCCTCGACGCCAAGCGAGAGGGGCGGGGACGAGCCGAAGCGGTGCTCGTAGCGGTCCGTCGCCACGGTCGAATCGCGGCCGGATGAGCGGTCGGCGGACGTCATGCGGCTTCTCTACCCAGTTCCAAACGTTCTCTTACTCAGTCGTCGCCGGGCGGTCCGCTAGACATCCCGGCATGGGCCACTTCCGCTGCGAGGGACACCGGATCGAGTACGACGACTACGGCGACGGCGACCGCCTGCTCGTCCTCGTCCACGGGCTGCTGATGAACCGCCGTATGTTCGAGCGACTGGCGCCCGACCTCGCCGAGCGCGGCAACCGCGTCGTCTGCGTCGACCTGCTCGGGCACGGCCGCTCCGACCGCCCCGAGGATCTGCGGCTCTACTCGATGCCCCTCTTCGCGCGTCAGATCGTCGCCCTGCTCGACCACCTCGATCAGCCCTCGGCGGTCGTCGGCGGCACTTCGCTGGGGGCCAACGTGGCGCTGGAGCTGGCGACTCGCAGCCCAGAGCGGGCGCGCGCCCTGTTCATCGAGATGCCGGTCCTCGATAACGCGTTGCCGGCGGTCGCCGCCGCCTTCGCGCCGCTGTTGCTGGGGCTGCGGGCCGGCCGGCCGGTCTTCGAGGTCCTCTCGCGCGTCACGTCGTTGATGCCGCGCACCAACCACCTCGTCGACCTCGGCCTCGACTGGGTGCGGCAGCGTCCCGGCCCGTCGGGCGCCGTGTTGGAGGGGCTGCTGCTGGGCGAGACGGCGCCGCACCGCGAGGACCGCCAGCGCATCGAGCAGCCGACCCTGATCGTCGGCCACCCGCGCGACCCGCTGCACCCGTTCAGCGACTCGGGCATGCTCGCCGAAGAGCTTCCGAACGCACGGATCGTCGAGGCGACCTCGGTGCTCGAGTGGCGCTTGCGGCCGGAGCGGCTCACCGGCGAGCTGGCCGGCTTCCTCGACTCGGTCTGGGCCTGAGCCGAGAGGCCTAGCCGAGCGCCGACTCGCCGTGCTGGCGGGCGAGCAGCTCGTCGAGCTTCTCGTAGCCCTCGCGCACGCCGGTCTCCATCCCGGACTCGAGCATCGCCTCGCGCGCCTCGGGAGAGGGCAGGGCGGAGGTGGCGACGAGCCGCGTGCGACCGCCATCGAGCTCCTCGAGCTCGAGCCGGTCGACCGCCGGCTCGTGCTCGTTGCCCTCGAACTGGAAGGTCTGGGCCAGCAGCCGCGGCGGCTCGACCTCCGTGAACTCGCCGAAGAAGACGAAGGGGCCGCTGCCGTCGTCGGCCGTGTGGATGTATCGGTAGGAGCCGCCGGGACGGACTTCCATCTCCTCGACGGTCATCGTCAGTCGCCGAGGGCCCAGCCACTGGCTCAGCAGCGCCGGGTCGGTATGCGCCTCCCAGACGAGGTCGCGGGGAAAATCGAAGACCCGCTCGATGCGGACCTCGGCTTCGCCCCGGGTGGTGACGGTGGTCTCGTTGCGGGTGCTCGCCTCGTCGGTCACTCGATGCCCCTCTCTCGCTCGGCTCGGCATGGCGCATACCCCGCCCGCCGTGACTTAAGCGCCCATCGGGTGCTCAACTCGCGACGCGTCCTGCTCACCTGCTGTCGGCGCCCGCCTCCTGCGTGGGTTGGAACGGAAAAGCGGCCACCGCGGCTACACCAGCGCGCCTCCGCTGCCGATCCATAGCGATGTGCGCCAGTCGAAGCTCATGGTTGGGTCGCTCGCGGTCGCTCTCTTCGCGGCGGTCTACGCGCTGCGCATCGTCTCCACCGACCCCCGCGACGGCATCGCCCTTCTCTACGCGCTTCCCATCGCGCTGCTCGCCTCGCGATTCGGCTTGCGGGGCGGCCTCGCGGCCGCGACCCTCGCCGCCCTGCTCACGGTCCTCGACAGCAGCGCCGCCCACGACCTGCCGTTCGTCGGCTACCTCACCCGCTTCCTGGTCTTCGCCGGCATCGGCGCGATCGTCGGCTGGTTCATCGACCGCGAGAAAGAGACCCAGCGCGCCCGCGAGGAGGCGCAGGCCAAGGTCCGCCGCTTCTTCGAGCTCTCCCAGGACATGCTCTGCACCGCCAGCGAGGACGGGCGGTTCCTCGATCTCAACCCCGCCTGGGAGCGGACGCTCGGCTACTCGCTCGACGAGCTGGCCGGCAGCCGCTTCATCGACCGCGTCCACCCAGACGACCGCGAGCGCACCGAAGCCGAGGCGGCTGGCATCTTCGGCGGCGCGGGCGGTACCGACTTCGAGAACCGCTACCTCGACAAGGACGGCGGCGTCCACTGGTTCCACTGGAGCTCGCGGCTCGGCGCCGACGGCCTGATCTACGCCCGCGCGACCGACGTCACCGACCGCCATCTCGCCGAGCAGGAGCTGCGCGAGATGGCCGCCGCTCTCGAAAGGTCGAACGAGGATCTCACGCAGTTCGACTACATCGCCTCCCACGACCTCTCCGAGCCGCTGCGGACGATCTCCGGCTTCGCGCTGCTGC
>DASQDJ010000208.1:0-6680 GCA_035634215.1 Solirubrobacterales bacterium
ACGTCGAGATCTTCTCCAACCTGCTCGTCCAGTTCGCGCGGGACATGGGCGCCTCGGCGGTTCTGAAGGGCCTGCGCGCCATCTCGGACTTCGAGTACGAGTTCGAGATGGCGCAGCTCAACCGCAAGCTCGACCCGGGAATCGAGAGCATCTACATGATCTCCTCGCCGCATTACAGCTTCCTTTCGTCGACCGGAGTCAAGGAAATGGCGACCTTCGGCGGCGACGTCTCCGACCTCGTTCCGGCACCCGTCGCGGCGGCGATGGCGAGTCGCCTGGCCGAACGGTAGGCTTCCCCAGCCCGGCCCGGCTTGGGCGCGAGCTTGCAAAAAGCCGAGGAAATCAAGGGTTCTGCCCCGAAACCCCCACTGACACGTAGGCTTACGACCTTCAAATGGACGTCCTCGTTCTAATTGACAAGCTGGACGACGTTGTCCACAACGCCCGGCCCGTGCCACTCACGGACCAGGTGCGCGTGGACCGCGAGGAGATCTACGACCTCCTCGACCAGATGCGCGCCACGATCCCCGAGGAGATCAAGCAGGCGCGCTGGATCGTCAAGGAGCGCCAGGAGATGCTCGCCGAGGCCAAACGCGAGGCCGAGCGGATCGTCCGCGAGGCGCGCGAGCAGCAGGCCCGCCTGATCTCCGACGAGGAGGTCACCAAGCAGGCCGAGCGCGCCGCCGACGAGATCGTCGAGGACGCCCGCACCCGCGAGCGGGAGATTCGGCTCGGCGCCGAGGACTACGCCGACGAGATCCTCAACACGCTCGAGGTCAACTTGCAGAAGTTCCTGGCGGCCGTGCAGCGCGGCCGCGACCGGCTGGCCGGCCGCGACGAAGAGCAGCCGGTCGCCGAGCTCGACGAGCAGGCTTAGCGTTCTCGTCGAGGGGTCTGGATGCCCCTCACGCTCAACTGAGATGGGTGGGGTTATTCGAGCTTCAGCTCTTTGAGCTTGTTCCAGCGGGGGTCGGTGCCGGTGTCGTGCTCGTGGTCGGCGGGGTCGGCGTCGTTGAGCGACTCGCCGCAGACGGGGCAAAGGCCGGCGCAGTCGTCGCGGCAGAGCATCTGGGTCGGCAGAGCCAGCACCGCCGCGTCGTGGGCCCAGCGCGCCAGGTCGAGCCTGTCGTCGGCCACGTAGGGGCTGCGCAGCTCCTCGTCCTCGGTGCCTGACTGGTCGACCTCGCGCGCGTCGACCTCGCGCTCGACCAGGGCCGGGCCGAGGCAGCGCATGCACGGCCCCGCGACCCGCAGCGGGAAGCGCAGCCGGAAGGCGTAGCCGTTGGTCGGGCGGGAGACGTCGAGGCGGCTCTCGACCGCCGGGGCGTCGGGCGCGTAGGCCTGGCCGCCGAGCTCGAGCGGCTCGAGTCGCACCGCGAGGTCGAGCCGCGCCCCCTCGCCGAAGGCGAGCGAGAGCCGCCCCAGGTCGATCGTCGTGGTCGTCGGCGATTCCGCCATGCTCGAGCCTCCCCTCGGCCGGACTACGATGGCACCTCGACCGAGGGTACGGAATGAGCGACTTCGACTGGACGCCAGACGAGTACTTGCAGCGGATCCGCGCCCGGATCCCGCGCTACGACGAGCTGCAGGAGCAGGCGGTGGCGGCCGTGCCGTTCCCGCCCGAGCGCGTGCTGGAGCTCGGCATGGGGACCGGCGAGACGACCCGTCGCCTGATCGAGGCCTACCCGGACGCCTGGGTGATCGGCCTCGACGCCAGCCCCGACATGGTCTTCCGCGCCCGCCAGACCTACGACGACGTGCAGCTCGCCCGCATGGAGGATCCGCTGCCCGACGGCCCCTGGGACCTCGTCATCTCGGTCCTCTCCGTCAACGAGCTGACCGACGAGCAGAAGCAGCGCCTCTTCCGCCGCGTCCGCGAGCACTCCCGCGCTCTGGTGATCGGCGACACGTTCGACGAGAAGCAGCTCGAGACCGCGCTGGAGTGGTCGGCCGGCCAGCTCGCCTGGCAAGCGGACGACCTGGCTGTGATCCGCGCGCGGTACGACTGAAGACGGATCGGACGCCTTCTTCCCTCGTCGAGGGGCACAGGGCTGCTTGACAAGCGCTTCCGCGGCCCTACATTTGCTCTATGGGAACGCGCGGGAGATCGGAGAGAGGCGCCGTCTTCTTCGCCATCCCGCCTACGCCGACCACGCTGAAGATCACCCCTTGCCGGTCAGTGGGCTCGATCCCTCCTGTGCGGGTCGAGGAGCGAGGCTTTGCGCAATGGCTCCGGGATCATCTGCGGGCGGTGATGCGACGCGACCGCGAGCTGCTGGTCTACATGGCGACCGACGCCGTCACCGAGGCGGTTGCGGCTCGCTCCGGAGGGACGGCGCTTCGCGCGATGCCTCCGGCCAGGAGGACGCGTGCTTCGGATCGACCTGAGTCACTCGACTGGGCTGTCGTGATCGCGGAGCGCGTCAGGGAGCTGATGCACGAGACGATCCTGTACGCGCGCGACCAGGTCGTGGCCGACCTGTCGCCGCCCGCTCCGAAGCTGCGCGTCGCGCTCCGTCAGCGTCTAGCGCGGCGCCTCTTCTCGCTGCTGATCCGCGGAAAAGGACCGGTCAAGACACGGCTCTTGCTGCTGGAGCGATTGGGCTTCCTGACTCGCCCTCGGCCTTTGGCCGTAAGCGAAGCAAGTCCAAGGTCAGTTCAACGGCGATCCATTCCACTCGGAGCCCGTGAGCTAAGCGTGGCCTAGGCAGTCGTCTCAGATCACGCCGGCGCTCGCAAGGGCGGGAGGTGTGAGGAGACGATGTTCAAGCCACCACGATCACAACAGGCCAACCCACAGGGACAGCCGCCCGGCCAAGAGCGGGAGCGCTCGCCGGACGCGACAGGGGGCGAGGGGAAGACAAGCCCGCGCACGGTCAGGCAGGTCCGCGAACGGGATGAACCCGCGCCGTCTCATATCTGGCAGGTCCTCAGCGGCAATTTCGCGGCCTTCTCGTTTGCCGTGGGCTTGGCCGCCCTGACCCTGGCCGACAACCTCGGCGTCCGCGCGTCGGAGCTGTGGCTCAGCAGCGCCTTCCTCGCGGTCCTGGCTGTCGTCTGCGGATTCGCCCATTGGGACGCGAACCGGGGCCGCCGCACGCGGAGTCGTCGGGTCGAAGAAGAAGCGGTCCCTGACCATGGCTGAGGAGGTGAGTCACAGCGCCAGCGGCCCGATCCCTCACCCGCTACGATTCCGCACCTCATGGCCGTCCCCAAGAAGAGAACTTCGCGTGCGCGCCGGGACAAGCGACGCGCCCAGCACAAGGCCGGCGAGGCGACGCTGAACCGTTGCCCGAAATGCCACAGCCCCCGGCGCCCTCACCGTGTCTGTCCGGTGTGCGGGACGTACAAGGGCCGCGAGGTGGTCGAGCAGAAGATGATCGACCCGACCGCCGGCGCCCCCCGCGACGCCGAATAGCCGGTGGCCGCCGACGGCGGGATCACCATCGCCCTTGACGGCTACGGGGCCGAGCGGGGGTTCGAGGAGCTGGCGGAAGGCGCGCGCGACGCGGCCGCCGACGGCATCCAGCTGCTCGTCTTCGGGCCGCCCGACGAGCTGGGGCTTGACGGCGAGGAGGGGATCACGGTCGTGCCGACCGACGAGTGGATCTCCAACGAGGAGGACCCGGTGCCGGCCGTCCGCGCCAAGCAGGAGGCGTCGGTGGTGCGCGCCGCCGCCGCGGTCGCCGAGGACGCCGCCGACGCGATGGTCAGCCATGGCTCGACTGGGGCGACGATGGCAGCCGCGACGTTCGGCCTGCGCCGGATGCGTGGCGTGCAGCGCCCGGCGCTGGCCGTCCAGCTGCCGGTGCCAGGCCAGCCGGTCCTCTTCCTCGACGTCGGCGCCAACGTCGAGGCGCGCGCCCAGCATCTCGTCCAGTTCGCCTTCCTCGGCGCCGCCTTCAGCGAGGCGGTCCTGGAGGTGGAGTCGCCGCGGGTCGGCCTGCTCACCGTCGGCGAGGAGTCGGGCAAGGGCCGCCCGGAGGTGGTCGAGGCGCACGCCCTGCTGTCCGAGGCGAGCGGCATCCAGTTCGTAGGCAACGTCGAGGGGCGCGACCTGCCGGCCGGCGCCGCGGACGTCGTCGTCACCGACGGCTTCACCGGCAACGTCGCGCTGAAGCTGATGGAGGGGACGGCGCGCGCGGTGGCGGGGGCGATCGGTGGCGCCGCGCGCTCCAACCCGATCTCGCTGGTCGGCGGCATCCTGATGCGGCCGGCGCTCGGCGGGGTGCGGCGCGAGCTGCGGCCCGACACGACCGGCGGCGCCATCCTGCTCGGCCTGCGCGGCGTCGCCGTGGTCGGCCACGGCAGCGCCGGCGCCGAGGGCATCGCCAACGCGATCCGGCTCGCGGCGCGCTGCGTCGAGACCGAAGCGGCGCGCCGCACCGCGGAGCTGCTGCGCGACGGCGGGGCGACCCGCGGCGCCCTGTCCGCCGAGCCGGCTGACGGCGTCGGCGCATGATGGGAAGATTGCGGCAGCGATGACCCGCGAGGAAGTGCTCACCCTGGTTCGCGACCACCTCGCCGAGGAGCTCGAAGTCGACGGCGGCACGATCGGCGAGAGCACCCGCTTCAAGGACGACCTCGAAGCCGACTCCCTCGACCTCTACGAGCTGGTGATGGAGCTCGAGGACCGCTACGGGGTCAAGGTCTCCGAGGAGCAGGCGGCGGGGATCGAGACGGTCGGCGACGCGGTCTCGTTCGTCCTGGAGCACGCTCCCGCGTGATGGCCGCGTGAGCGTCGCCGCGCTCGCCGCGCTCGTCGACGAGCTGCCGGACGACCTGCGCCACCGGGCGCTGACACACTCATCCTGGACCGACGGCGCCGATTCCTACGAGCGACTCGCCTACCTCGGCGACAGCGTCCTCGCGCTCGCCGTGGCTGCCGAGCTGCACGACAGCTTCGGCGACGAGGACGCCGGCGGCCTGACGAAGATCCACAACCACGCGGTGAGCGGCGTCTCGTGCGCGGAGGTCGGGCGCGAGCTGGGCGTGCCGCACATGCTCAGCGCGGCGCAGCCCGAGGCCGAGGACGCGATCCCGGCCGAGACTCTGCTCGCCGGCTCCCGGCCGCTGCCCGAGGCGACCGAGGCGCTGATCGGCGCCTGCTTCCTCGCCTTCGGCTACGAGCGCACGGCGGCGGCGGTCGCCGCCGCCTTCGCCGATCGCATCGAGCACGCGACACGAGAGCGCGTCGACGCGAAGTCGACGCTGCAGGAGCTCTTGGCGCGGCGCAAAACGCGCGTAAGCTACGAGGTGGTCGCCGAATCGGGCCCCGCCCACGAGCGGACGTTCGAGGTGGAGGCGATCGTCGACGCCGAGCCGGTCGGCAGGGGGGAGGGCCGGAGCAAGAAGGCGGCGGAGCAGATGGCGGCCGAGCGGGCGCTGGAGCGGCTCGGCGGCTGAGATGGCGACGCGTCCGACTCAGACGAGAGCCTTAGCGGCCACGACCGAGGAACAGGGAACCTAGGAGCAGCGATCCAGCGATGTACCTGAAGTCGATCGAGATGAAGGGGTTCAAGTCGTTCCCCGAGCGCACCCGGCTGGAGTTCTCGCCGGGCGTCAGCGTGATCGTCGGCCCCAACGGCTCCGGCAAGAGCAACATCACCGACGCCGTCCTGTGGGCGCTCGGCGAGCAGAGCCCCGGCGCGATCCGCGGCGCCTCGATGCAGGACGTGATTTCGGCCGGCGGCAAGGGGATCGGGCAACGCCGCGCCGCCGAGGTCGAGGTGACGATCGACAACGAGGAGGGACGCGCCGCCACCGAGCTGTCGGAGATCTCCGTTCAGCGCCGCCTCGACCGTTCCGGCGACAGCGGCTACCGCCTCAACGGCGCCCGCTGCCGCCTCGTCGACGTCGTCGAGGTTCTCTCCGACACCAACCTCGGCCGCGAGATGCACTCGGTGATCAGCCAGGGCCGGGTCGAGTCGATCGTCCACTCCAAGCCGCGCGAGCGGCGGCTCCTGATCGAGGAGGCGGCCGGCCTCGGCAAGCACCGCAAACGCCGCCGCCGCGCCGAGCTGAAGCTGCGCGGGGCGCGCGACAACCTCGACCGTGCGCTGGACGTCGAGCGCGAGGCGCGGGCGCGGCTGCGCCCCCTGAAGCGCCAGGCCGAAGCGGCGGAGCTGGGGGCGCGGATCGAGCGCCAGGAGCTGGAGCTGCGCGGCAGGCTCGTCGCCGAGGACCTGCGCTTCGGCAAGGACCGCGCCGAGGCGGCGCAGCGGGTCGCCGAGGCGGCGCGGGCTGAGCGGGCGAAGCTCGAGCGGCGCCTCGCCGAGGTGAGCGAGCGGCGGCGGGCGGCCGAGGAGCGCTTCGCGGCGCGCGATCGCGAGCGGACCCAGGCCTGGGGCGTGCTGACCAAGCTGCGCGGCGACCAGCAGCGGATCGCGGTGCGGGCGGCGGGCCTCACCCAGCGCGAGGCCGAGCTGGCCGCCTCGCTGGAGAAGCTGCGGGCCGAGTTCGGGCCGCTGACGCTGGACGTCGGGACGAGCGGCGCGGCGCCCGGCGAGCGGGCGCGCAAGCTGGAGGAGGAGCTGGCCGAGATCGACGCGGGGCTGTCCGGCGCTGCCGACGGGCTCGCCCGGGCGCGCTCGGGTGGGGCCGCGGAGCGCGAGCGCGAGGCGGCGCTGGGCGCGGTGCGAGGCGGCGCCGAGCGGGCTATCCGCCACGCTCGCCGCGCC
>DASQDJ010000209.1:0-6251 GCA_035634215.1 Solirubrobacterales bacterium
TCGCTGGCGCGCCGCGACGACCAGCAGCGCCAGCACGGCGAGCGCCCCGGCGATGAAGCCGAGCGCCGGGCCGCCGACCAGGAAGGCCCCGATCAGGAAGGCACCGACGACCGGCAACGCGAGCGCGGCAACGATCAGCGGCAGCTTCCAGGCAGCCATGCCCGGAATTGTCCCCCGAACGGTCTAGACGCGTCTCGTACCGGCTCCGAGCCGCGGCAGAAGCAGCAGCGCCAGGCCGATCAGGATCACGATGATCCCGAGCACGTAATTGACCAGGATCGCGAGCACGATCCCGACGATTATGAGCAGTATCCCCAGTGACATGGCACCGCCTCTACCCATGCCCCACTTGGGGGAAACCCTGGTTTTCTTCAACCAGCGCTCGGCGCAGCACCTCGTCGAACGGCTCGGGCGAGATGTCGAAGAGCTCGGCCCCGGTGGAATCGGTGACGACGGTCGGCGTGGTCAGCCCCTCGACCAGCGGCCGCGCGACCTTGGTGTCGACCGGCGTGACCAGGCCAAGCCATAGCGACGACAGCCACGGAGTCAGCAGCGGCAGCCGCAGTCGCGGCGGCCGCCGTTTGCCCATCGCCGCGGCCATCCGGTCGAGCATCTCGTCGTAGGTGAGGACGTCCGGCCCGCCGATCTGCACCTCGCCGCCCGCCGACTCGGGGATGGCGGGCGCCCGGCGCAGGTACTCGACCACGGCCTCGATGCCGATCGGCTGGGTCGGCGTACGCAGCCAGGCCGGCGCCACCATCACCGGCAGCCTCCCCACCAGGTAGCGCAGCGTCCGGTAGGACTCGCTTTCGGCGCCGACCACCATCGCGGCGCGGAAGTAGGTGAGCGGCGGCCCCTCGAGCGCCAGAACCCGCGCCGCCGCGTGGCGGCTCTGCAGGTGCTCCGAGGCGCCCGAGTCGCCGAGCCCGCCCAGGTAGACGACTCGCTCGACGCCTTCGCGCTTCGCCATCCGCGCGAACTCGACGGCGCCGCGACGCTCGCGCTCCGCGTAGCCCTCGCCTCCGGCCATCAGATGGACGAGGAAGTAGGCGACGTCAACGTCCTTCCCCGCGCCCTCGAGGCTGGCGGCGTCGGTCACGTCGCCGACGTGCAGCTCCGCCCCGGCCGCCTCGAGGTCGCGAGCCCGACTCGGATCGCGAACGAGGCAGCGGACCGCCTCGCCGTCCTCCAGCAGGGCACGCGCCAGCCGGCCTCCGACGAAGCCGGTCGCCCCGGCGATCAGGACCGTGCGCGCGATGCCTCCGACTACCCGCTCGGCGCGGCGCCCGCCCCTACACTCGCTACGTGAGCGACTCCTTCGTGCCCCTGCGCGGCGGCTGCCTCTGCGGCGGCGTGCGGTTCGAGCTCACCCGACCGCCGCTCTCGGCCGGCTACTGTCACTGCACGCGCTGTCAGCGACGCACCGGCACGGGCTCCTCCGCCCAGGCCAGAGTCGAAGGCGGCGCGGTTCGAATCCAAGAGGGCGAGGACCTGCTGCGCTGCTGGCGGCACCCCGATGGCGGCTTCGAGAAGTGCTTCTGCTCCGAGTGCGGGGCGCACCTGTTCAGCCGCAACCCCGACGACCCGGAGCAGATGAGCGTCCGCCTCGGCGCCTTCGACGGCGACCCCGGCATCCGCCCGACCTTCCGCGCCCACGTCGGCACCGTCGCGGCGTGGGAGCCGATTCCCGACGACGGGCTCGAGCGCTTCGAGGGCCCGACGCCGCATTTCTGACCCGGAGCGTTGCGAGAGAGGCCGAGGGACCGATGATTTTCGCCGAGCGGGGCAGTCTTTCCGTTAGAGCCTGCTCGTCCGTCGAACTGAAGAGGAGGACCAATGGACATGCCACCGATCGTCTCGCCGCAGGAGTGGGAGGCGGCCCGTCAGGAGCTGCTCGTCAAGGAGAAAGAGCTCACTCGCGCCCGCGACGCGCTGGCGGCCGAGCGCCGGCGGATGCCGAGAATGGCCGTGACGAAGGACTTCCGCTTCGAGGGGCCGAGCGGGCCGGCGAGCCTCCACGACCTGTTCGACGGGCGCCGCCAGCTGATCGTCTACCGCTTCTTCTTCGAGCCCGGTGTGGAGGGCTGGCCGGAGCGCGGTTGCGGCGGCTGCTCCTTCCTCGCCGACCAGGTCGCTCACCTCGCGCACCTGAACGCCCGCGACACCACCCTCGCCTTCGTCTCGCGCGCTCCGCAACCGGACATCGAGCGCTTGAAGGCGAGCATGGGCTGGGAGATCCCCTGGTACACGATCACCGACGACTTCGACGCCGACTTCGGCGTCGGCGAATGGCACGGGACCAACGCCTTCTTCCGCGACGGCGAGCGGATCTTCCGCACCTACTTCGTCAACAGCCGCGGCGACGAGGCGATGGGCAGCACCTGGAGCTACCTCGACATCACCGCGCTCGGGCGCCAGGAGAACTGGGAGGACTCTCCCCCGGGATACCCGCAGACGCCGCCATACCAGTGGTGGGACTTCCACGACGAATACGACCAGGCGACGTGATCGCCGCGCCCGAACGCCTACGCGAGGGCCCACGATGGCCGACCTGATCTACTCGGCAATCGCCTCCCTCGACGGCTACATAGCCGACGAGAGCGGCGGCTTCGACTGGGCCGAGCCCGACGCGGAAGCGCACGCGTTCATCAACGATCTGGAGCGCGACGTCGGCACCTACCTCTTGGGACGGCGCATGTACGAGACGATGGCCGTCTGGGAGACCGACCCCACTTTGGCTGCCCACTCCGCGGAGATGCGGGACTTCGCCGGGATCTGGAAGGCCGCCGAGAAGGTCGTCTACTCGCGAACGCTCGAGGCGGCGACGACTCGGAGGACGCGGATCGAGCGGAGCTTCGATCCGGAGGCCGTGGGGCAGCTGAAGGCCTCCGCGGAGAGGGATCTCGCGATTGGCGGCCCGAGCCTCGCCGCCCACGCATTCAGGGCGGGGCTGGTCGACGAATGCCACCTGTTCCTGGCGCCGATCATCGTCGGTGGCGGCAAGCGGGCGCTCCCGGAGAGCCTGCGCCAGGAGCTCGACCTAGGGGCCGAGCGCCGCTTCGAGAGCGGCATGGCTTATCTCCAGTACCGAGTCTCGACCTGACCGGACGCCCGGCGCGCCCAGCAGGCCGCTAGCTGCCGTTGCGCTCGCGGTGGCTGCACCCGGGCCAGCAGCACGGTCGGCGCTGGCCTTCCTCCAGCTCTTCCCGCGTGCGGCGAATGCGACGTTCGCGGGTCGCCTGCCGTTTGGCGTCCTCGACCCAGCAGATGAACTCGTTGCGCGCCAAGGGGGTGATGTCGTTCCAGGCATCGAGTGCCGTGGCGCTGCCCAGCAACCCGTCGCGCAGATCCGCTGGCAGTGGGTGCACGACACCCCCGGGAAGTCGCCGGTTGCCCATAGGACCATGGTAGTTCCGCCGCGCCGGACGGCTAGGCGGCGAGAGTCACCGCGCATTCGCGGAGCGCAGCGCTCGAGGTGCGGCGGACACCCCCGGCAGGATTCGAACCTGCGACCCGCTGCTTAGAAGGCAGCCGCTCTGTCCACTGAGCTACGGGGGCCGGTCACGCCTAGGTTCCGGCGCTCGCGGGCCGCCGCGTGAATCAGCCGCTGCCGAGGTCGGCGCAGCCCGCTGGATCAAGCTCGCCGTCCACCTCGAAGACGTAGTCGGGCTGCGGGGTTATGTCGGGCTCTTCGACGACCAGCTTCAGCGCCGGGTCCGTTTTCACCCAGGCGTAGACCGGATACCAGTAGTCGGACTCGGGCGAGTCCTGGGTCGCCTGGCTGACGATCAGGTAGTCGTAGTCGCCCTCGTTGACCAGCCGCCGAAAGGTGGGGCAGGTGGTCGCGAGGCGATACGTGCCCCGCGGCCCCTCCACACCGATGTATTGGACGTGGTTGTCGAGGTTCTTGCCGAAGAAGCCGTACTGGCCGAAGAAGATCTGGCCGGAGCCGGCGATGCCGATCCGCTTGTCGGTGAGGTCGTGGGCGAACGCGTAGGCCTCCTGCGGCCCGCCTTCCTGCAGGAAGGGCGTCGTGCGCTGGTAGTGCTGCTTGTAGTACTGGACCTCCTGCGCCCGGCCGAGCACGACCGCCAGCAGCAGCACCGCCGCGGCGCCGAGCGCCACCAAGCCCCGGCTGGCGCTGCCCCGCGTCCGCAGCAGCGCCAGCCCCGCCGGCGCCCACACGAGCGCCAGGGTCAGGAAGACGGCGCCGAACAGGTAGTCGACCGACCAGCGCGGCGTCGTCAGCACCGTGAGCGCGTAGACCCCAACCAGGAAGAGGAGCGTCTGCCGGGCGCGGCTCTCGGGCGCGCGCAGCGGCCGCGCGAGGGGCAGCAGGGCCAGGGCCAGCACCAGCCCCGGCATCAGGTAACGGGTATTGGTGAAGAAGCCGGTCGGGGAGCCTTCCTGGCCGGCCGCCGTCAGCGGCGTGAAGACGTAGACGGCGGCGGTCAGCAGCGCCGCCCCCGCGACCACGCGCAGGATCTGGTTGCGCGAGCGGAAGACGATGAAGAGCGCCGCCGCCCCGGCCATGATCAGGATCAGCGGCCAAAACGGGCCCAGCGCGTTCTCCAGCTCCGGGAAGAACCAGCGTCGGTAGATGGTCGGCTCGAACAGGTAGTCGGCGACGGCGAAGCGGGGCCGCGGGTCGAGCGGCATCTGGTCGGGCCGCGGCAGGTGGAGCGGCCCCCAGCCGGTCTGCGGGATCGGGTTGCCGCCGGTGTGGATCGCTGCTCGCAGGTACCAGTAGCCGCCGACGACGACCGCCGGGATGCCGATCGCCGCGGTCGTGATCAGTCGCCGCCCGGCGCCGCTCACGAGCACCATCCCCACCGCGATCGCGCCGACCGGCGCCAGCAGCGGCAGCTTGACCGAGACCGCGAGGCCGGCCGCGATGCCGGCCATGATCAGCGGCCCCTTGTCGAGTAGCGGCGCGTCTCGCTCCGGAGCGTCCGCCACCGCGCCGCTCGCGGGCGCCCGGCGCTGGTGGCCGTTGATCAGGAAGGCGGCGAAGGCGAGCAGGAACGCCAGGCCCATGATGTCGTTGCGCCCCTCCCCCGGCTGCGTCTCGATCATCACCCCGGCCGAGAAGACGAGCGAGGCGGCGACCAGCGTCGCCGGGCCGACCCGGTAGGGGCGCCCGACGCACCACGCCGCCAGCAGGGCGATCGAGAGCAGGGCCATGTTGATCAGCGGCGAGAGCCAGTCCGTCTTGAAGAGGACGATGCCGGCGGCGTGGATCAGCTCCGAGGTGCCCGGGTAGAACCAGGCGGCGAGCCGCAGCGGGTCGGTGAAGTGCAGCGGCACCGTCGTCCCCTCCTGCGCGATCCGGCCCGAGAAGGGCATGTGGTACCAGGTCGTGTCGCCGCCGAACATGCCGTGGTCGAGCGCCAGCTGCGATGGAAACGCCCACTCCGCCATCGCCCACGAGGAGACGCCGAGCGCGATCAGCAGCGCGCTCACCTGCACCCGCGGCGCCGTCACCTCGCGGTCTGACGGGGGCGCCTTGGACCAGCCCAGGGCCGCCGCGGCCAGCCCGATCGCGACGCAGCCGGCGACCGTCCAGCCAAAGGTGAGGATGCTGAGGGTGCCGAGCAGCTGCAGGGCCATGACGAGCAGCGCCGTGGCGATCGTGATCTCAGCGAGCCGCGCCAGGGCACCCGAGAACTCGGGCACGATCCAGCGCCGCAGCCAGTAGCCGCCGAGGCCGAGCGCCGAGACGATGCCGATCGTCGCCGCGCAGCCGGCGAGGTAGGAGCCGAGCGAGGGGGTCACCGGCGCGGGATGCTATTCGGCGCGCGGGATGCGGCAGGCGACGCCGGTGCCGGCCAGGCCGCAGTAGCCGTCCGGCACCTTATGCAGGTACTGCTGGTGGTAGTCCTCGGCGTAGTAGAAGGGCGCGGCGGGCTCGACCTCGGTCGTCACCGGCTCGCGGCCCGCGCCGCGCAGCGCCTCGTCGTAGACGTCGCGGGCCATCTCGGCGGTCGCCTTCTGGGCGTCGTTGGCGAAGTAGACGCCGGAGCGGTACTGGGTCCCAACGTCGTTGCCCTGGCGCATGCCCTGGGTCGGGTCGTGCTCCTCGAAGAAGACCTCCAGCAGGCGGGCGTAGGAGACCTTCCGCGGGTCGAACGCGACCAGCACCGCCTCCGCGTGCCCCGTCTTCGCCGAGCAGACCTCCTCGTAGGTGGGGTTCGGGGTGGTGCCGTTCATGTATCCGACCGCCGTCGTGTAGACGCCGTCGAGGTTCCAGA
>DASQDJ010000210.1:0-13242 GCA_035634215.1 Solirubrobacterales bacterium
GAACTCGTCCACTCAAGGAGCGTAGCGTTCGATTTCCTCCTTGGCTTCGTCGAGCTTCTCTTCGCCTTCCTGCTTGGCTTCGTCGAGGCGCTCGCTCGCTTCGTCGCCGGCGTCTTCGGCCTGCTGCTGCGCGTCGTCCAGAGCTTCCTCGCCCTCGCTGCCGGCTTCCTCGGCGCCTTCTTCAGCCTCGTTCTGGCCTTCCTCGGCGGTCCGCTCGACCTGCTGGCTGTCGTCTTCGTTGTCGTCGCCGCAGCCCGTCCAGGCGATGCCGCCGAGCGCGATCGCGAAAACCGCCAGCACGGCCCAGAGGCGATTCCTCGTCATAGATCCTTCCGACACATCGGCTCCTCTCACTCGTAGACCGGACACAGCCGACGGCATCCTCGCAGCCGGATGCCGTAGCGCTACCCGAAAGGCACTCCTAATATCGAGCGGTGGCCCAACTTCACGTGCTCCGCGTCTTCGTCGACGAGCGAGGCGAGCACGGCAACCCGCTCGGCGTCTTCCTCGACGGCGATGGCATCGAGGCCGAGGAGCGCCAGCGCATCGCCGCCGAGCTCGGCTTCAGCGAGACGGTCTTCGTCGAGGACGCGGCGAGCGGTCGACTGCGGATCCACACCCCTGAAGTCGAGCTGCCGTTCGCGGGGCACCCCCTCGTCGGGACGGCCTGGCTGCTGGCGCGCGAAGGCGTGGCGGTCGAGACGCTGCGACCGCCGGCCGGCGAGGTCGGCGTGCACTTCGAGGACGAGCTGACCTGGATCTCGGCGCGGCCGGAGTGGTGCCCGGCCTTCGAGCTCCGCCAGCTGTCCACCCCCACTGAGGTCGAGGCCCTAGAGCCGCCTGCCGCCGCTTCGAACCTCTACGCGTGGGCTTGGATCGACGAAGCCGCCGGGACAATCCGGGCCCGCTGCTTCGTCCCCGAAGTAGGAATCGCCGAGGACGAGGCGACCGGGTCGGCGGCGCTCAGCCTTGCGTCTCGCCTCGGCCGGCGGCTCACGATTCGACAGGGCCGAGGATCCGTCCTTTTCGCATGTCCGCCTCGCGAGCGCCGCGCCGAGGTCGGCGGGCGCGTCGTATTCGACGAGTCGCGATCGGCTCGCTAGCCTCAGCAGGATGAACGCGGTGCCGAAGGACATGCAAACGCTGCCGGGGGCCGATCTCGTCACTCGGGGCCTGGCAGACCTGAGCGCGCAGCGGGAAACCGTGGAGGCATTGCTCGTTTCCATCGGCGCTCCACGACTGCGATCGCTTGGCTACGAACCGACCTCTCCGTTCGACTCCCCCGAGCACAGGCTCTACCTGCGCCTCGCCCGAGAGAAAGGCAACGCGGCGCACTCCGCCTACAACGCGCTCATTCGCCGGCTCGTCAGCTTCGAGCGCGCAGCGCGATGCGCGATTTAGCCGACGAAGCGCAAATCAAGCACTTCCTGCGGGCACTTGGGCGGGCCGCGAAGTCAGAGGGCCGCGTCTACCTCACCGGTGGCGCGACGGCCGTGCTGCATGGATGGCGGGAGAGCACGATCGACGTCGACATCAAGGTCGTTCCCGTCAACGACGAGCTGCTGCGCGAGATCCCAAAGCTGAAGGAGCGGCTCAACCTGAATGTGGAGCTCGCCGCCCCGTCAGACTTCATCCCCGTTCCCGACGGTTGGGAGGAGCGAAGCCCGCTGATCCGCCGCGAGGGCAAGATCTCGTTCCACCATTTCGATCCGGTCGCCCACGCTCTCGCGAAGGCAGAGGGCGGACACGATCAGGACCGGCGGGACGTGCAGCGGATGATCGCGAGTGGATTGATCGACCCTGTCGATGCCGTTGCAGTTCGAGGCAATCGAGCCGGAGCTGTACCGGTTTCCGGCAATCGACCCGGACTCGTTCAGGCGCTCAGTCGAAGAGATCTTCCAGCGATGAGGCCGACGCGCCAAGTCCGCCGCGATGGCGGGCCTCCCCCCTTCGCGCTGACATCTACCGCCCAGCCGAGCCATCCGCGCCTCGCGAGGTTCTCCCGAGCCGCAGCCCACAGTCCCGCGGGTCGACCGGATGGGCGGGCTGGACTCGAACCAGCGACCGACGGATTATGAGTCGCGCTTGGAGCCGTCTATGGAGGCGAATCTGGCCCGACAGGGCGAATCAGGTCCAGGGAGTTCCGCTGAGTTCGGTGAGTCGGGGACCAATTTCGGGCCAAGTTTTCAGCCTCGGCTTGACGTAGCGGTGGCCGCTGACCGGGCATCGTGCATCGCGACGACGAAGACCTGATCGGACGACTCCTCATAGCGATAGAGCAAGATCATCCAAGACCAGGGTCCGAGGACGAACCGAGTCGGCGACCACCGGCCCCGAAGCTCCGCGCCAGCCAGCGGGAAGGTTTCGAGAACGCGCAATGAGCGCGCGACGCGGCTCCAAATGTCTGCCGGCAGATTGAGCGCAGCGGCTGCCTCCTCGACGTCCCGCCGCGCCTGCGCGGTGACGATGATTTGCGCCACTAAGAAGCCAGCTCGTCGAGCGGCGTTCCTTCGCCGCGAGCCGCTTGGGCGAGCCCCTCTTGCGTCCGCTCCCATGCACCGGGGATCGCGTCGAGAATCTCGGTGATACGGATCGCGTCCGGATCGGCATCATCGAGCGCCGTCGATAGGAGCGAGCGAGCCAAAGTGCCCTCCTGAACGTGCGTGCGCTCGGCGAGCCGTCCGAGCTTTTTCGCATGCTCCTCGTCGAGCGTCACGTTGATACGTCTTGGGCTGGCCATAGCGTAATGGTACACAGCTCGACACGAGACGTGTATCCCACCCCGTGGCGACACAGGAGACCTCTTGGCGAAGCAGCGCATTCCCATTCCTCAGTCGGTTGCAGCCGAAATTCTCTTCCTCGCGGATCGGACTTGCTGCGTCTGCCGCAATCGGACGAAACCAGTCCAGTTGCATCACATTGATGATGATCCCACTAATAACGCCCCAGAGAACCTCGCGACCCTATGCCTCGAATGCCATCGCGATACGCACGTCAGCGGCGGTTTTGACCGAAAGTTGGACGCCGAGCAGATCATTCTCTACCGAGACGACTGGAATCGAGCTGTTGCCGCCCGACGAGCCCCGCACGACCAAGCCATTGACTCCACCAGTCGCTCGAAGGGTGAAGTCAACGTCAAGTACGCCACCTCAGTTGCCGAGGCGTACAAGGACAGGGAGGAATGGGTTCTGCTCGCCGTGCACTACAACCACATTGGCAACGAGGACCTTCGAGACAAGTACATCGATATCGCGTTGGCTGAGGATCCCCGCGACGGGACCGTCGTCTTTTTACGTGGGCTCCAAGGACGACCGGATCTAATTCCGTCCGAGGTTGTCAATCGTGAGCTACGGCGGCTGACCGAACACGCCAGTTGGAATCAACGTGCACGGTTCTTTATGAAGCTGAAGCGCTATCGAGATGCGTCCCAGGATTACGTGAGGGGTGTTTTGCAGTCTTTAGAGGAAGACAATCCCTTCTCGGCCGCTTTTTATCTGCGGGAGCTTGTGAAACACGACCTCATCAAAGCCATGTATGTCGAGGCTCTGCAAAAGGCGGCCGACGAAGACGACCTTTGGTGGCAAGTAAGAGCTCTGCAAGATCTCGGCTGGGAACGAGAGTTAGATTCTTTGCTTCTCTCGAATGCTGGGCGGATTGAAGCATCTAAGGACCTCATGCTTCAGCAGCTGCTGACCCAGGCGCGAGGAGACTCGGATCGCGCGCTGGACGAATCGATCGAGATTTGGAGCAGCGCACGGTATGGAATCGCGGGAGACGATGATGAGGATGAGCAAGAGATCGTGAAGGACACATAGCTACCAGCCGTCATCTATGGGGCGGGCTGGACTCGAACCAGCGACCGACGGATTATGAGTCCGCTGCTCTGACCAACTGAGCTACCGCCCCAGGGAGCCGAGCGTAGCGCGATCCGGACGGTTCGAGCGGCGGTGGGAAAGCGCTAAGCGCTGAAGAGTTGGGCGAGCGAGCGGCCGACGTCGGGCGGCTCTTCCTTGCCCTCGGCCGCGGCGGCGGCGCCTTCGGCGAGGGCCTTGGCGGCGTCGGCGATCTGGCCGGAGCGGCCGCCGCGCAGGCCGCCGCTCTGCTTCGCTTCGGCTAGGTCGGATTCCATCAGGCCGGCCAGCTCGGCGAGGCGGCGCAGGCCCACGGCGCCGGCGGTGCCGCGCAGCGCGTGGGCTTCGGCTCGCAAGGTCTCGTAGTCGTCGCTCTCGGTCGCCAGGCCGGCGGTGATCACGTCGCAACGCCGTTTCGCCTCCTCGGCGAAGGCTTGCAGCAAGGCCGGGTCGACCGCCTCCTTCTTCTCGCTCGAGGCTTTGTCGGCCGCTTTCTTCGGGCTCATCCGCCGGTCACCTCTTCGACCGCCCTCGTCAGCCGCTCGACTCCGAAGGGGCCCTCGATGGCCGTGCTGACCTTCCCCCCGCGGTCGATGACGAAGAGCCAGGGCTCCGTCGGCAGCTCGTAGGCGCGGACCTGGGGCCGCGTCCGCTTCGTGCTGGGGTCGTTGTCCTTCCAAATCTCCATGTGGATGAACTCTGCCTCACCGCCGTGCTCCTCTTTGACCTGCTCGGCCACGTCGACGACCGGGCCGCAAACGCGACTTTCGCAGAACTGGGGGGTGGCGAACAAGAGCACGATGGGTTTCCTTCCCAGCACGTCGGCGAAGTCCGCTCGGTTCTGAGTGTCGGGCGGCACCCGGGTCGTGATCTCGGAGAGGTCTCCCCCCGCGTCCTCCGCGGTTGGCGTGTGGATCAGGGGCGCATCGTCGCCGGGACGCGGGATCCCGTCGAATTCGCCCACGATGATGCTCGGCAGCAGGGCCGCGGTCAGTTCCCCGTCTTCGCGGATCAGCGCCGCTATCCGCCACTCCCCCTCGCTGGGGAAGGCGAGCATGGTCGAGTAGGCGACCGCCGCCGCGTTCGGATCGCTGGTCGTGGTCTGGGCGCGGAAGGCGAGCTCGGTCTGGAGGCTTTCGATCGAGGCTGGGAACGGGCCCTGCGCCGGAGCTTCGAGAGCTTCCTTCTGGGCTCGGGCCGCCGCCCCCTTGGCTTCCTTGCCCGGCTCGACACCCGGCTTGGTGCGGGGCGCCTTCGAGACGTAGAGAGCCACTTCGGCGTCCGACACTGGGCTCCGGTCGGGCTCGAAGACGCCGAACGAGAAGCGGTTCTCGCCTTTGTAGAAGACCATCCCAGCCGGCGAGACGACCAGCGGCGCCGGCGCGTCGGCTTCTTTGACGACCTCCTGCAGCGTCTTGCCGGCGGCGCTGGGGAAGGCGCTCTTCGGCGGGGCGGGGCGGCTGGTCGCCTCCGCATCGGGGCCAGAGCCCGACGATCCCGAGTCGTCGCCGCAGCCGGCCAGCGGGGCGGCGGCCGCGAGCAGGCAGGCGAAGACGCATATGACGCGGCGCGGCAGCATGCGGACGGGCATCTTATTCGGCGCGCCGCCCCGGCCCGCCGCCGCCCGACGGGCGCCTATAGCCTCCGCGCCGAGGAAGGCGACCGACGAGGAGGACGAGTTGGCGGAGCGCGCGGCACTGATAACCGGGGCATCGAGCGGCATCGGCTTGGCGATTGCCAGGACGCTCGGCGAGGAGGGCTATGCCCTGACCGTCTCCGCCCGCCGACCGGAGAAGCTCGAGGCGGCCGCGGAGAGCCTGCGCTCCGACGGCTACGACGTCCAGCGCGTGCCCGCCAACATGGGCGACGAGGGGGAGCTGACCGCGGTCTTCGCCAAGCACCGTGAGGCCTACGGCCGCCTCGACGTCCTCGTCAACAACGCCGGTGTCGGCATTGGCGCGCCGATGGAGCAGATCCAGACCAAGTACCTCGACATGCAGCTGGCCGTCAACCTGCGGGCGCTGATCATCGGCACCCGGGAGGGCCTGCCACTCTTGCGTGAGGCGGCCGCCGAGCACGGCAAGGCGCTGATCGTCAACACCGCATCGATCGCCGGCAAAGGCGGCCAGGCCTGGCTCTCCGTCTACGCGGCGACCAAGGCGGCGGTGATCAACTTCACCCAGTCGACCCACCGCGAGGTCGGCGGCGCCGGCATCCAGTGCACCGCCCTCGCCCCCGGCTTCGTCGACACGCCGATGACCGAGTTCGCGAAGGGCGAGGTGCCGGCCGAAGAGATGATCCAGCCCGAGGACATCGGCGAGGCGGTCCGCTTCCTGCTGCGGACCTCGCGCAACTGCCACGTGCCGGAGATCGTCTTCACCCGCCCCAGCGAGGGACTAGACACCCCCTAGATGCGCTTCCTGGTCGCGGCCTTCGGCGACCCGGGCCACGTATTCCCGGCGATCGCCCTCGGGCGGGCGCTGGCGCGGCGCGATCACGAGGTCACGATCGAGACCTGGGAGGAGCGGCGCGCCGCGGTCGAGGGCGCCGGTCTCGGCTTCGCCGCGGCCGAGGAATACCGCATGTTCCCGCCGCCCGACCCCGACTCGCCGGAGGGCTCCCACGCGGCCGAGGCTGCGCGAGCGCTGCTGCCGCTGCTCGACGAGATGCGCCCGCATGCGGTGGTCAGCGACATCCTGACGCTGGCGCCCACGCTCGCGGCCGAGGCGCGCGGCATCCCGCTCGCGACGCTGATCCCACACATCTATCCAGTCGTCGCGCCCGGCCTTCCGTTCTTCGCGGTCGGCCTGCGGCCGCCCCGCAGCGCGGCGGGCCGGGCCGTCTGGAGGTTCGGCCAGCGGGCCTTGGACGTAGGCCTCGAGCAGGGACGTCAGGACCTCAACAAGCAGCGCGCGAAGCTGGGCCTGCCGCCCACCGGCCGCTTCCACGGCGGCATCAGCGCCGACCTCGCCCTCGTCGCCACGTTCCCGCAGCTCGAGTACCCGCGCGAGTGGCCAGCCGGCGTCGAGATCACCGGCCCGATGACCTTCGAGGTCCCGCACCCCGACATCGAGCTGCCGCCCGGCGACGATCCCCTCGTCCTCGTCGCCCCGAGCACCGCCCACGACTCCGGCAACCACCTGGTCCGCACGGCGCTGGCCGCGCTGGCCGGGGAGCCGGTGCGGGTGGTCGCGACGACGAACCGGGTCGTCCCGCAGAGCCCGATCGAGGTCCCCGCCAATGCCCTCCTGGTCGACTGGCTCAGCTACAGCCAGCTGATGCCCGCCGCCTCGCTGGTCATCTCGCACGGCGGCCACGGCACCGTCTGCCGCGCCCTCGCCGCCGGCACGCCGCTTCTCGTCTGTCCCTTCATCGGCGACATGAGCGAGACGGCGATGCGGGTCTCCTGGGCGGGCGCCGGGCTCTCGCTGCCCTGGCGGCTCTGCCGCGAGAGGCCGCTGCGCTGGGCGGCCCGGCGGCTGCTCGCCGATCCGGCCTTCGCGACCCGAGCGGCGGAGCTGGCCGCGTGGGCGCGTCAGAACGAGGGCGCGGCGCGCGGCGCCGAGCTGGTCGAGCGTCTCGGCGCCCGCCGTGCGCACGCCTGAGACCGGAAGAGCTCCGGGGGTGGGACTCGAACCCACAACAACTCGGTTAACAGCCGAGTGCTCTACCGATTGAGCTACCCCGGATCGCCGATCCAGAATGTACCGGCTAGCCGCCGACGCGCTCGGCGTGGGCGATGCGCTCCACCAGCTCGGCCCGCTCGCGGCTCAGGGAGCGTCGCCGCTCGTATTCCTCGCGCTTGCCGGCCGCGGCGATCTCGTCCTCGAGGCGGCGCTGCTCGAGCAGCAGGTAGTTGAGCTCCATCGCCTCCGGCGAGGCGGGCTCGTCGTTGGCGAGGATCACCAGCTCCGACACCAGGCTGGCCAGCTCGTCGTCCTCGCGAGGCAGGTCCGACGCGGGATCGTCGAGGTGGTCGCGCAGCCAGGCGACGACGCCCGCGCCGGTCGCAGAAAGGTGCCCGTCCGTGAGGCGCGACAGATAAGCGCGGCCAGGCTCGGGCAGGGCGATGCACATCGCCAAGAGGGCGCGCTCGCGCCGCTCTCGCGAGGTCAGCTCGGCGGTCGGGCGAGCGGGCGCGGCAGCTCCGTTGGCGCGTGGCCGCGCCGGCCGCGAGCTTCCCCCGCTCGGCGGCTGGGCGACCGTCACCCGCCCCATCACCAGGGCCGGCTCGAGGTCGAGCCGCTCCGCCACCTGCCGCACGAGGTCGTCCCGGCTCGCGGTCGCCCCGAGCCCGGCCAGGATCGGCGCCACCTCCGCCAGCGCCCGGTCGCGCTCGGTCGGCGAAGCGGTGTCGGTGCCGTCGAGGACCAAGCCGACCTGGAACGCCGGCAGGTCCACGGACTCCTCGACCAGGGCACGGAAGCGGTCCGCGCCGCCCTCCTCGCCGATCATCTCGGCGGGGTCCTCGCCGGGCGGCATCGCCGCGACGCGGAGCCGCACCCGGCGCCCGGAGGCCACCCGCTGCGCCCGCAGCATCGCCTCCTGGCCCGCCGCGTCGGCGTCGAGCGCCAGCACGACCTCGTCGACCATCCCCGAGAGCGCCGCCACCTGCTCCTCGGTGATCGCCGTTCCCATCACGCCGACGGCCTCGGCCACTCCGGCCTGGCGCAGGGCCAGGACGTCGGTGTAGCCCTCGACGACGACGGCACGACCCGCCTTGGCGATCGCGTCCTTGCCGAGGTCGATGCCGTAGAGGATCTGGCTCTTGTGGAAGAAGTCGGTCTCGGCGGTGTTGACGTACTTGGCGCCCTGGTCGGAGCGCATCGCGCGGCCGCCGAAGCCGAGCGTCCGACCGCGCCGGTCGCGGATCGGGAAGATGATTCGCGAGCGGAAGCGGTCGTACTGGCCGCCGCCGCGACCCTGTTGGACGAGCCCCACCGCGCGCATCTCGTCGACCTCGAAGCCGGCCCGCTGGCCGCGCGTCAGCACCTGGTCCCAGGCGCTCGGCGCGTAGCCGACGCCGAAGGCGCGCAGGACGTCCTCGTGCAGCCCGCGGCCGGCCAGGTACTCGCGGGCCTTGCCGGCCTCCTCGGAGTCCCAGAGGTAGCTGGCGTAGAAGGCGGCGGTGCGGTCGAGCAGCTCCCCCAGTCGCTGCCGCTGGCGGCGGCGCGCCTCGACGCGCGGATCCTCCCGCTCCCGCTTGATCTCCACCCCGTAGCGGTCGGCCAGCAGCTCGACCGCCTCGGTGAAGCCGAGGCCCTCCTTTTCCTCGACGAACTTGATCGTGTCGCCCCCGACCCCGCAGCCGAAGCAGTGGTAGAGCTTCTCCTGCGCGTTGACCGAGAAGGACGGCGTGCGCTCCTCGTGGAACGGGCAGAGGCCCACCCAGCGGGCGCCCTGGCGCCGCAGGTCGGTATGGGCTGAGACGACCTCGACGATGTCGGCTGCCTGCCGGACCTGCTCGAGGCTCTCGTCGGAGATCAGCGCCATGCGCCCATCATCACACGAGGCGGGCTCGACCACGTCGCCCGAAGCCCGCTCAGAACCGGGTCGCCTCCGGCAAGGTCAATTCGGCGAAGCGGGCGATGCAGAAGCGGTCGGTCATCCCCGCCAGGTAGTCGGTGACGCGCTGCGCCTGGTCGGCGCCCGGCTCGCTCGGCGGCACCTCGTCAGGGTGCTCCATGTAATGGGCGAAGAGGCCGTGCAGCGCCCGGCTCGCGCGCTCGTGCTCGGCGCGCGCCGCGTCGCCGAGGTAGACGCGCTCGAACATGAACTTGCGCAGGCGCAGCATCGCCCCTCCCACCTCCTCGCTCTGGACGACGTCGCCGGCCTGAGCCGACTGCTCGACGATGTCGCGAACCAGGGTGTCGATCCGCCTGGCGCCGGTCGGCCCGAGCAGCTCGATCTCTTCGGCCGGCAGGTCCTCGGGGCGCAGGATGCCGGCCCGCAGCGCGTCGTCGATGTCGTGGTTGATGTAGGCGACGCGATCGACCAGCTTGACGATCCGCCCCTCGAGCGTCGCCGGCTTGTCGGCGCCGGTGTGGTTGAGGATGCCGTCGCGCACCTGCTCGGTCAGGTTGAGCCCCTGCCCGTCGCGCTCCAGCACGTCGACGACGCGCAGCGAATGGACGTTGTGCTTGAAGCCCTCGCCGCCGCGCTCGCGGAGCGCCTCGTCCAGCGCCCCCTCGCCGGTGTGCCCGAACGGCGGATGGCCGAGATCGTGGCCAAGCCCGATCGCCTCGGTCAGGTCCTCGTTGAGGCCGAGCGCCCGGGCGACCGTGCGGGCTATCCCGCAGGCCTCGAGGGTGTGGGTCAGCCGGGTCCGGTAATGGTCGCCCTCCGGCGCGATGAAGACCTGCGTCTTGTGCTTGAGGCGACGGAACGCCTTCGAGTGGACGATCCGGTCGCGATCGCGCTGGAAGGGCGTGCGGACCGGGCTGTCCGGCTCCTCGACGCGACGCCGCGCTGGGTAGGACGGCGTCGCCAACTCGGAGTGAAACTGGCCCTCCCAGGCGCGGACCCTGTCCTCGAAGGCGGCGGTCACCTGCACTCGCCGATCCTACGGGCCTACCCGACCGAGACGAGCCCTCAAGCTGCCGAGCGCAGCTGCACGTGCGCGTGATGCTCCAGCGTCTCGGCGACGGCCCGCTCGGCCTGGCGCAGCGCCGTCTCCTCGGCGACGGGCGCCTCGGCGAGCGGGCTGCCGATCGCCTCGACCATGAAGCGGTGCGCCGCCTCTGAGAGCGGGAAGGCGCCGGCCTGGCAGGCGGCGCAGACGACCCCGCCCGCGGCGCCAGAGAAACCGACCAGGTGATCGGCCTCCCCGCACCGCGTACAGGAGGCGAGCTCGGGGGCGAAGCCGGCGGCCAGCGCCAGCTTCAGCCGGAAGGAGAGCGCCGTCTCCAGGCCGGCGGCGACGCCGGCCGGGTCGTCGAGCAGGTCGAGGTAGCGGCAGAGCAGGTTGTACGCGGGCAGGTTCGGCTCGGCGGAATCGAGCAGCCGCAACACCGCGTCGCAGGCCCTGGCGCCGGCGCCGAGGCCGGCGGCCGAGGAGCGCAGGCGCGGATAGCCGTCCACCGTGCTGGCCTGCGTGACGGTGAGCAGCTCGCCGCGCCCTTCGTGGAGGACGAGGTCGAGCCGGAAGAAGGGCTCCAACCGCCCGCCGAAGCGCGAGCGTGGCCGCCGCGCCCCCTTGGCAATGGCGCCGATTCGTCCCCGCTTCGCCGAGTAGAGATGGAGGATGCGATCCGCCTCGCCGTAGCGAATGCTGCGCAGGACGATTGCCTCCGTCTTCAGCGTGGTGCCGGCCATGACCGAAAAACGGTGACGGTGGGGCCGGACGGCAACGCCGGCCCGGGCTACCTGGAGCGCCGCCTCGGGCGCCGACGCAGCCGCACCTGACAGCCCGGGCAGTAATAGGTCGAGCGGCCGGCGACGACGATGCGCTGGATCGTCCCGTCGCAGCGCAAGCACTCCTCGCCGACTCGGGTATGGACGAGGAACCTCTCCTGCATGCGGCCGCGCTCCCCACGGCCGTCGCGGTAGTCATCGATCGAGGCGCCGCCGCCCTCGATGCCGGCGTCCAGGGCGGCGACGACGGCGTCGCGAAGGGCCGCGTGGTGCTCGGGGCGCATCGAGCCGGCCGGCGAGAGAGGGTGCAGCCGCGCCCGGAAGAGCGCCTCGTCGGCATAGATGTTCCCCACTCCCGCGATCCCCGACTGATCGAGCAGGAAGGACTTCAGCGGCGCGGTCCGGCCGGCGGCGATCTCGCCCAGCGCGTCGGCGGTGAACTCGGCCGAGAGCGGCTCGACGCCGAGCCGCGCGAAACGGCCGTCCAGCGCCGCGTCGTCGATCAGGAAGGCCTCGCCGAAGCGACGCGGGTCCGTGAACCACAGCTCGCGACGGTCGTCTAGCTCGAAGCGGGCGCGCAGATGGCGCTCGGAGGTGGAGCGCTCGCCCTCGTAGAGGCGGCGCCCCTCAGAGGGGTCGAGCGCCTCCTCCCCCTCGACCAGGACGAGGTTGCCGGTCATCCGCAGGTGCATGACGAGCGTCTGCTCGCCGTCGAGGCGCAGCAGCAGGTACTTGCCGCGCCGGCCGAGGCCGCGGATCTCGCGCCCGGCGGCCGCCTTCTCGAGCGCCTCGGGCGAGGCCGGGCGGCACCAGCGCGCGTCGCGGACCTCCAGCCGCGCGATCCGGCGCCCTTCGACCTCCGGCTCGAGCTGACGGCAGACCGTCTCGACCTCGGGCAGCTCCGGCATCACCCTGTTCTATCCGATGTCGACTGTGCATTTGACCCCACCCGAGTGTGGTCAAGTGCACAGTCGCCGAAAGCGGAAGCCGCTGTTGCGAATCAGCCGGTCGCCCGGGGGTGCGCCTTGAAGTAGACGTCCTTGAGGCGCTCGCCCGAGAGGTGCGTGTACAGCTGGGTGGTCGAGACGTCGGCGTGGCCGAGCATCTCCTGCACCGCCCGCAGGTCGCAGCCGCCGGACAGCAGATGCGTCGCGAAGCTGTGACGCAGCGTGTGAGGGCTCATTCGCCCACCGAGGCCGGCGGCGCGAGCGTGGCGCTGGACGATCTTGTAGAGGCCCTGGCGGGTGAGCGGCCCGCCGCGGAAGTTGACGAAGAGCTTCGGCTCGTGGCGGTCGCCGACCAACTTCGGCCGGCCGCCGCGCAGGTAGGCCGAGATGGCGGCGATCGCCTGGCGGCCGAGCGGCACCAGCCGCTCCTTCGAGCCCTTGCCGCGCGCCCGCAGGAAGCCCTCGCGCATGTCGAGGTCGCCCACCTCCAAGCCGATCGTCTCCGACGCGCGCAGCCCGCACGCGTACATCACCTCGAGCAGGGCGCGGTCGCGGACCGTCGTCGGCTCGTCGCCACGCGGCGCGGCGAGCAGCTTCCGCACCTCCGCGTAGTTGAGGACCTGTGGCAGTTTCTTGGCGCGGCGGGGCGCGCTCAGGGCCGCGGTTGGGTCGTCGCCGATCAGCTCGTCGCGGCGCAGGTGCTTGTAGAAGGACCGCAGGCAGGCGGTCTTGCGGTGGATCGTCGCCGCCGAGCAGGCGGGCCGGCCATTGCCGGTCGCCAGGTCGGCGAGGAAGTCGCCGATGTCGGCCGAGCGGGCGCCGAGCGCGTCGATTTCCCGCTCCGCGAGGAACTCGCCGAACTGGAGGAGGTCGGTGCGGTAGGCGTTCAGCGTGTTGCGCGAAAGCCCACGCTCCAGCTCCAGGTAGGAGAGGAAGTCGAGGACGAGGCCCTCGAAACGGGGGTCGCAGCCGCGACCGAGCGAATCGGCTCGTGGCGACTTGACTGCGGTGGCCATTGCGCCTGGTTCTCGCGCGGCACGCTCATCCCTTGCGACGCAAGGCAGCGCCCGCGGCGAGCGGGGCGGCGAAGA
>DASQDJ010000211.1:0-6514 GCA_035634215.1 Solirubrobacterales bacterium
CGAGCGGGCGCGCCCGTGCTCGGAGAGGGCGGCGCGGGCGGCGGCGCGGACGGCGCCCTCCTCGCCGCTCGCCAGCGCACCCAGCTCCTCGGCCTCGGCCTTGGAGAAGCGTTCGGGGTAGAGGCCGTTGAGGTAGACGCGGTCGACCGCGACCCCGACCTCGTCGCGCAGGTCCCGCTCCAGCGAGACCGACTCGTTGACCGGCATCTCCTCCGGCAGGGCGACGATCGCGGTGCCGGTGTGCTCGTGGTCGGTGATCAGGCGGTCGAGCTGCTGGGCCTGGGTGTGGATCGGGCCGACGCGGGCGATCGCGGCGAAGGTGCGCGGGGTCTGCAGAAAGCCGATCCCGTGCCCGGTGGCGGGGGCGTCGACGATGACCAGGTCGTACTCGCGCCCCCCCTTCACCTTGCGGTCGTGCTGGGCGAGCTCCCAGATCTTGCCGATCGTCACCAGCTCCTTGAGGCCCGGCGTCGCGGCGGCGAGGTACGTGAAGATGCGGCTGCGGAAGAGCATGTCCCGCATCGCGCGGACCTTGAGCTGCAGCAGCACGTACTCGCGCATCGACTCGTCGGGGTCGATCGAGATCGACCACAGGTTCTCCTCCATCTCCACCTCGTGGAAGCCGACCCGGGCATGCTCGAAGATGCGCGAGGCGTTCTCCTGGGAGGAGACCTCGCAGACGATCGTGCGCTTGCCTTCAGCGGCGGCCCGCAGGCCGAGGGCGACGGCGACCGTGGTCTTGCCGACGCCGCCCTTGCCGGTCACGAAGACCAGGCGCTTGTCTAGGAGGTCTGGCGAGGGGATCGGTTGATTCCTAGCAATTTCGAGGAGCGGGAGGAAAAGCGGGTGACCATGCGAATACCCGCGCAATGGGATTCCTGAGCCGCAAGAACAAGCGCCGTGAAGAGATTGCGCCGTCCGTCGACGTGGTCGACGAGGCCCAACCGATCGTCGAGGAGCTGGAGGAGATCGAGGCCGCCGTGCCCGAGCGGCACGACCCGCCGGTCGCCGAGACTCCCGAGCCGCCCCCCACGCCGGTGCCGCCGCCCGACCCGGCGCCGGTGCCCCAGCCCGAGCCGGGGCCGGTGCCCCACCCGGACCCCTCGCCCGGGCCCGACGCGGAAGAGGCGCCGGAGGGGGCCTCGCACCTGGCCCAGGAGCAGCCCACGCGCCTGATGGCCCGCGATCTCATCGCGCCCAGCCGGCACGAGGCCGTGGTCGAGGAGCCCCTCGCCGAGACGCCCACCAAGCACGCCGAGGTGATCGCCTTCGCCAACCAGAAGGGCGGGGTCGCGAAGACCACCACCACGCTGAACCTCGCCGTGGCCTTTGCCGAGTCCGGCCATCGCGTGCTCTGTATCGATCTCGATCCCCAGGGCAATCTGACGATGAGCCAGGGGATCGACCCCGACAAGGTGGAGAAAAGCCTCTACGACGTGCTCGTCAACGACATGCCGATCTCCGAGATCATCCAGAAGCGCGAGATCGACATCGCCGTCGCCTCGATCGACCTGGCCGGCGCCGAGATCGCGATGAGCACCAAGATCGGCCGCGAGCGCTCGCTCGAGAAAGCGCTCAAAGAGGTCTCCGGCGACTACGACTTCGTCTGCATCGACACGCCGCCGAGCCTCGGCCTGCTGACGATCAACGCGCTGACCGCGGCGAACAAGGTCATCGTCCCGGTCCAGTGCGAGTACCTCTCGATGCGCGGCCTGGTCCAGCTCCAGAACACGCTGCGGATGATCCAGGACAACCTCAACCCCGACGTCAAGATCGAGGGCATCCTGCCGACCATGCTCGACGCGCGAACCGTCCACGCCAAGGAGGCGATCGAGATCCTCGAAGAGAACTTCGGCGACCTCGTCTTCCAGTCGCGGATCAAAAAGGCGATCAAGTTCGCCGAGGCGCCTGTGAAAGGAGCAAGCGTCCTCAAGTACGATCCCCAGGGAAACGCCGCGAGCTACTACCGCGACCTGGCGAAGGAGGTTCTGGCGAATGAGTCGGCGTGAGAAGCGCGCCAGCATGAGAGAGGGCCCGCTCGCCGATCTCTTCCGCTCGACTTCCGAGGAGAAGGCGGAGCAGCCGCCGGCGGCCGAGGAGCCGCCCGCGGAAGCCGAGCCGCCTGCGGGAGAGAGCTCCGAGTCGCCGCCGGAACGACTCAAGCGGGTCTTCTCGGAGGAGCCACAGCCGCGCGAGGAGCCGCGGATTCGCCATGACGAGGCGGCCCCCGAAGCGCCCCGCTACGGCCGCGAGGAACCGGAGTACGAGCCGCCCGGCAGCGGGCAGCCGCACCAGCCTGTGATCCGGGTCGTCGGCGTCGGTGGCGCCGGCGTCAACGCCGTCAACCGGATGGTCGACGCCAACGTGCCGGGCGTCGAGTTCATGGCCGTCAACACCGATCTTCAGTCGCTGCAGCTCTGCGTCGCCGACGTCACCGTCCACATCGGCGAAGAGCAGACGCGCGGCCTCGGCGCCGGCGCCGACCCCGAAGTGGGGCACCGCTCGGCCTTCGAGGAGCAGGACAAGATCAAGCGCCTGCTCAAGGGTTCCGACATGGTCTTCGTCGCCGTCGGCGCCGGCGGTGGCACCGGCTCTGGCGCCGCCCCGGTGATCGCCCGCCTCGCCCGCGAGGTGGGGGCGCTGACGGTTGGAATCGTCACGAAGCCGTTCAGCTTCGAGGGCTCGCGGCGCGGCAACCAGGCCGAGAAGGGGATCCAGGAGCTGGCCGCCGAGGTGGACACGCTGATCGTCGTCCCCAACGACCGTCTGCTCGAAGTCCTCGACCAGCAGACTTCGATGGTCGAGGCCTTCCAGGTCGCCGACGACGTCCTCCGCCAGGGCGTTCAAGGCATCTCCGACCTCGTCACCCTGCCGGCCGTGATCAACCTCGACTTCGCCGACGTGCGGACGATCATGTCGGATGCCGGCCGGGCGCTGCTCGGCATCGGCATGGGCAGCGGGCCGGAGAACCGAGCGCTGCTCGCCGCCGAAAAAGCCATCTCCTCGCCGCTGCTCGAGACCTCGATGGAGGGGGCGCGGGCGATCCTGCTCTCGATCACCGGCGGGCCGGACCTCTCGCTGGTCGAGGTGAGCGAAGCCGCCAAGCTGGTCGGCGAGGCTGCGCACCCCGACGCCAACATCATCTTCGGCGCCAACATCGACGAGGAGCTGGGCGACCAGGTCTGGGTGACCGTCGTCGCCACCCGTTTCGACGGCCGCGCCGCGCCACCGCGCCGCGCCGCCGAGCCGACGATCCGCCGCACCAAGGACGCCGGCCGCGCTCCGCGCAACGAGAAAGCCGGCGAGCTGAGCAGTCTCGACGTGCCCGAGTTCCTCCCCGGCTAATGTCGGACCCCGTGAGGGGTGTCGTCGCCGCCGGGCATCCGATGACCGCCGAGGCCGGCGCCCAGGTGCTGCGCGAGGGCGGTAACGCGGTCGACGCCGCGGTCTGCGCGGTCCTGGCCTCGTTCGCCGTCGAGAGCCCGCTGACGGGCTTCGGCGCCGGCGGGTTCATGATGGTCCACCGCGGCGCGGAGACGGCCCTGATCGACTTCTTCGTCGCGGCGCCCGGCAAGGACGGGGCGGAGCGGGGGGTGGAGCTGGCGGCGGTGGACGTGCGCTTCGACGCCGAGACGACGCAGACGTTCTACGTCGGGCCGGCCTCGTGTGGCGTTCCAGGGACCGCCGCTGGCCTCGAGCGGGCGCTGCGCCGGTTCGGCTCGGCGCCGCTGGCCGAGCTGGCCGCGCCGGGGATCCGGATCGCCCGCGAGGGCGCGCCGGTCAACGCCGAGCAGGGCTACATCCTGGAGATCCTCTGGCCGATCCACGCGCGGCTCGAGGGGACGCGGGCCCTGTACGCGCCGGAGGGCAGGCCGCTGCGCGAGGGCGACGTCTTTCGCTTCCCCGAGCTCGCCGACGCGCTGGAGCGCTTCGGAGCCGAAGGCGCCGAGCCGTTCTACCGAGGCGAGATCGGCGTCGCGCTGAGCGGCTTCGTCCACGAGCGCGGCGGCACGCTCGGGCCGACCGACCTGGCCGAGTACGAGGCGGTCGAGCGAGAGCCGATCCGGGTCCCGTTCCGCGGCGCCGAGGTGCTCACCAACCCGCCGCCCTCCGCGGGCGGCATCCTGATCGCCTACGGGCTGGGTCGGCTCGAGCGGCTCGGCGAGCGCAGCGGGCCCGAGCAGCTGGTCGCCGCGATGGACGCTGCCAACCGGGTCCGCGACGAGGCGTTCGCCGAGGCGCTCTACACCGACACCCTGCCCGGCGACCTGCTCGGCTCGACGACCCACATCTCCGTGCTCGACGGCGACGGCATGTGCGCCAGCGTCACCTGCTCGAACGGGTCCGGCTCGGGGGTGTTGGCGCCCGGCACCGGGGTGATCCTCAACAACATGCTCGGCGAGGAGGACCTCAACCCGCTCGGCTTCCACGCGATCGCGCCGGGCCGCCGCGTCCCCTCGATGATGGCCCCGACCGTTGTCCTGCGCGACGGAGAGATCGAGCTCGGCCTCGGCAGCGCCGGCTCCAACCGGATCCGCTCGGCGATCCTGCAGACCGTCGTTCGGGCGGTCGAGGAGGGGATGGGCGCCGACGACGCCGTGCGGGCGCCGCGCCTGCATTTCGAGCAGGGGATCGCCCAGGCCGAGCCGGGGATCGACGAGGCGGCGCTGGCCCGGCTCGAGGGGCAGGGCATCCCGGTGCGGCGGCGGCCGCGGATCAACCTCTTCTTCGGCGGGGTGCAGGCGGTCGCCCGCGATCCGTCCAGCGGCGCGCTTAGCGGCGGTGGAGATCCACGCCGCGGCGGTAGCGTGGCGATCGCATGAACGTCGATTTCGATGCCGAGGGGCTGCTCGACGGCCTCGAGGGAGAGGCGCGCGAGTCGCGCCGCGAGCTGCTCGCTCGCCTGGCCGAGGAAGGCGTGCCGCTGGAGGAGCTGCGCGAAGCGGTCGCGGCGGGCCGGCTGACGTTGCTGCCGGTCGAGCGGGCGCTGGCGGGCGGCACACCTCGCTACACGCCCCGCGAGATCGCCGACACCGTCGGCCTCGACCTCGACCTGCTGCAGCGGACCACCGCCGGGCTCGGCGTTCCCTTCCCCGACCCAGACGAACGCTCCGCCACGGAGGCCGACCTGGAAGCGGCGCGCCGCGTCAAGGCGTTCCATGACGCCGGCATGCCCGAGGAGGGGATTCTGCAGGTGGCGCGGACGATCGGCATGGGGACGGCGCGGATCGCCGAAGCCAACCGCGAGCTGATCGTCCGCACGCTGATGCGGCCCGGCGACACCGAGCGCGACCTCGCCCTGCGCTTCGCCGCCGCCGCCGAGCACATGCTGCCCGTCTTCGAGCCGATCCTCCTCCATGCGCTGCGCTCGCACCTGCTCGAGCAGGTGCGCCGAGACGTGATCGGCGCCGCGGACCTGGCCGCCGGGGAGATCGGCGCGACGACGGAGGTCGCGGTCTGCTTCGCCGACCTGGTCGGCTTCACGAAGCTCGGGGAGCAGCTGGAGACCGAAGAGCTGGGGCTGATCGCCGGCCGGCTCGAGGAGCTGGCCAGCGGCGTCGCGGAGCCTCCGGTGCGCCTCGTCAAGCTGATCGGCGACGCGGCGATGCTCGTCTCCAGCGACGCCGAGGCGATGGTCGAGGCGGCGCTGCGCATGGTCGAGGCGGCGGAGCGCGCCGGCACCCACTTCCCAAGGCTGCGCGCCGGCATCGCCTTCGGCTCGGTGCACGCCCAGGCCGGCGACTACTACGGCCGCCCCGTCAACCTCGCCAGCCGCCTCACCGCCGTGGCCCGTCCCGGCAGCGTCCTGCTGGACGAGGCGGCCAAGGAGCGGGCGGGGGAGGGCTTCCGCTTCTCCTACGCGGGCGAGAGACAGCTGAAGGGCTTCGACTCGCGCACCAAGCTCCACCGGGTGCGGCGACAGGCGACGCCGCAGCGCCGCCGCTAGGCTGGCGATCCCGGCCCAGCGGCGGCTTCTTCGCGAGGGGGTCTATCGGCTCATGTCGCTTTGATGTTCGCGCCGCCGAACTCGTCTCCCGCTTTGCCGTCTTCCCAGGCCTTGAGGATCATCGATCCTTTCAGTTCCCCGGTGTGGTTTGTGCCGAGAAAGATGCAGATGCCGTTGTGGTAGGTGAGTTTGACGTTGCTAATTGTGAAATCGACTGTGAGCGATTCTGTCCCGCGGTACTGAACTTTTGTGTAGAGGACGCCCGTCAGGAGCTGCGCTCCAACCGCGATTTGGCAGTTCGGGTGAGAGATCGTGATCGTCCCCCCTGAAGGGCAGAGATGGACTGTGCTGTGTTTGGCCGCCGGTTCGGAGCGGATTGTGAACCGGAAGTCGCAACCGTGCGAGACCATCGTCACCGCGGTGCCGCCTGTTGTTTTGCAGGTCCCGAATTCCGGCGTGATTGTCGCCTCGGTGAATGTCATGCCTTCGACGACGCCGTGGTAGGAGGATTCGCTGCACACGATCCCTTCGCCGCTCGAGGGCACGAACTCGACCTGATGCTGGCCG
>DASQDJ010000212.1:0-14428 GCA_035634215.1 Solirubrobacterales bacterium
TCGAGACCTGGATCGAGTCGATCGAGATCGTCGAGGGCTGGCGGCCCGAGCGGCTCGCCCTCACCCATTTCGGCGCGGTCGAGGAGCCGGCCGGGCACCTGGCCGAGGTCAAGGAGCGCCTGCGCGAGGAGGCCGACCTGGCACAACAGCTGCCCGAGAACGAATACGAGGCGCGACACCGCAAGCTGGTCGCCGAGCGGGCCGACAGCGAGCAGGCGGCGGAACGGCTGCTGCAAGCGGTGCCGCCCGAGTACCAGTGGCGCGGGCTCGACAGGTACTGGCGCAAGCGCGGCGAATCCGATAGGCCTTAGGCCCCAGGCCGTCCGGGTACGGGCGGCGCATTCCTCGACCCAGGAGGTTCTCCTTGCGATCAGCGATCACCCGACTTGCCGTAGTCCTCACCCTCACCGTCCTGAGCGCCGCCATGCTCGCCGCATGCGGCGACGAGGAGAGCGATCAGTCGCTCACCTTCACGCTCAGCGGTGACGGCAAAGCGGCGACCTTCACCGCGCCCGAGAGCGCCGAGCCCGGCCTAGCCGAGATAACGCTCGAGAACGAGGGCGACAAAGCCGGGGACCTGCAGCTGATCAGGGTCGAGGGCGACCGCTCACCCGAGGAAGTCGTCGAGGGCCTCGGCAAGGCGATGAAAGGCCAGGCCTTCCCAGAGTGGTTCTTCGCGGCGGGCGGCACCGGTCTTGTGGAGGCCGGCAAGAGCGTGACCGTGACCCAGGTTCTGCAGCCGGGGACCTACTACGCGTTCGACATCGAAGGCGGAGGTCCGCCAAGCCCGGACGACGCGGTCTCGGTCGAGGTGAGCGGCGAGGCCTCAGAGGAGGAGATCAGTGCCGACGCAACTATCACCGCCGTCGACTACGGATTCGAGAGCGAGGGCCTGAGCGCCGGCAGCAACGAGGTCGCCTTCGAGAACACCGGCGCGCAGCCCCACCACATCGTCTACGTGCCCCTCAAAGGCGACGCGACGGCGGACGACGCCGAGCGCTTCTTCAAAACCGAGAAAGGCAAACCGCCCTTCGACGAAAAAGAAAGCAAGAGCACCGCGGTCATCGAGGGCGGCGAAGCCCAGCTGGTGAATCTGGACCTGAAAAAAGGCCGCTACGCCCTTCTGTGCTTCATCACCGATCGCACCGGCGGCCCGCCCCACATCGCCAAAGGCATGATCGACGAAGTAGAGGTCGGCTAGCGAAGCCGGCGCGGGTCTTCGCCTGGCTGAACGGGCCGGGGCGGGTAGGTGCCGCCATCGTACAGCGCGCGGTTTCCGAGCCGCCCCGGCAGTTTCAGCCGTAGCCAGCCGATCGGGTTCCCCGGACAGGTGTTGGGCCCATCCGGGGGACGCACCCACAGGGTCACCACGATCGCCTTCTCTCCATAGCGGATGTGCGGCTTCATCAGGTGAGGAACGGGGTCTCTTGCGCCCGTGCACGCCCGCTCGTGTACTCCGAGGACGACGCTACGCGCGGAGGGATCCGGCAGTGGCGCTTCCGGCAAGACCCAGTCGGCTGCCGGGATGCCGTCGCGGATCGTTCGCGGCCGGCAGCTCCACGGTCCATCCACCACCCAGCCCGCGCCCGTCCGTGCGAGTCCGAGCCAGGACAACCCTTCGTCGCTTTCGAGGCGTCCGCGACCGAACTCCGCCCGCTCGGCGGTCCTGGCCAGGAGCCGCCAGTCGTGCCGCGGAATGCCGGCGGCGTCGGCGCTGACCAGGAAGTCCCGCAGCGCCGCTTCGGCCGCCCCTGAGCCCCTTTCAGCGCGGGTTGGCCTGGAGAAAGCCCTGACCGGGTCGAAGGTGAGCGTTGCGCACCCGACCCGGTACGGCCACTTCGCCCAGCGCGTCACAACCGGGTCCGGACCGGACGCCGGCGTCTCCGCGCCCGCGATGCCGACGACCGTCGCACCCAGCAGTGCGAACGCGAGCAGTGCGACCACCCTTCTGCTCCGACCCTGCATTGCCCAGCAGGGTACTGCCCGAGTCTCAGGCCAGGTGCTCGCGCATCCGCTCAACCGCCTCGGAGATGCGCTCGTCCGGGGTGGTGAGGGAGATGCGGAAGAAGCCCTCCCCGCTCGGCCCGTACATCGAGCCGGGCGAGACGACGACCGCCGCCTCCTCCAGCACCAGCTCGGCGAACGAGGTCGAGGTGTGGCCGTCGGGCACCGGCGCCCATACGTAGATCGTCCCCTTGGGCGGCGTCACGTCGACGCCGATCTCCCGGAGCGCCTCGACGACCAGGTCGCGGCGGCGCGCGTAGATCTCGTTCATCCGCTCCAGCGGCTCGCTCGGGCCACGCAGCGCCGCGGCGGCGGCGATCTGCAGCGCGTCGAAGAGGCCCGAGTCGACGTTGGTCTTGAGCCGCCAGTAGGTCTTCACGGCCTCGGCGTTGCCGAGGATCGCCGCGCAGCGCCAGCCGGTCATGTTGTAGCCCTTGGAGAGCGAGAACACCTCGACCCCGACCTCCTTGGCGCCGGGCGTGGCGAGGAAGCTGGGCGCGACGTAGCCGTCGTAGGTCGTCTCCGAGTAGGCGTTGTCGTGGATGACGAGGATCTCGTGCTCGCGGGCGAACTCGACGACCCGCTCGAAGAAGCCCTCGGGCACGGTGGCGCCGGTCGGGTTGTTCGGGTAGTTGAGGAACATCAGCCGCGCCTTCGCCGCCGCCTCCGCCGGCACCGCGTCGAGGTCGGGCGCGAAGCCCAGCTCCGGGACCAGCGGCAGCAGCTCGGCCCTGGCGCCCGCCAGGATGGGCCCGCCGGTGTAGACGGGGTAGCCCGGGTCGGACGCGAGGGCGACGCCGTTCGGGTCGAGGAAGGCGAAACAGAGGTTGTAGATGCACTCCTTGGCGCCGATCGCCGGGATGACCTCGCTCTCGGGGTCGATCTCGACCCCGAAGCGCTGGTCGTAGAACTCGGCGACGGCGCCTCGGAACTCGTCGCGGCCGCGGTTGGTCGGGTACTGGTGGTTGTCGGCCTCGGCGACCGCCTCCTGCATCGCGGTGACGACGTGCGGATAGGTCGGCTGGTCGGGATCGCCGATCCCGAGGCTGATCACGTCGATGCCGGCGGCGCGCTTCTCGGCGATCGTCCGCTCCAGCTCCTGGAACTTGTAGGGAGGCATAGCCTCCAGGCGCTTCGAGGGGGCGGCGATGTTGGCGGTCGTCTCGGCCACGGGCGCGGAAATCTAGATGACGGGACGGCGCGGCGTCCTCAGTCGAGCTCGGCCAGCGCTTGCAGCAGCTCCGCGGACAGCTCACCGGCGCAGATCGGCTCCGCCCAGCCGCTGAGCGTCACGTCGAGCTCGGCCGAGACCTGGACCTCCAGCTCGCCGCCGTCCAGCTCGTCCGTGATCGGACTGGCCGCGCCGCGCAGAAAGGCGGTGACGGCGGCGCCGCTGGCCCCGGTGCCCGAGGAGAGCGTCTCCCCCACGCCGCGCTCGAAGATCCGCGCCCGCACCCGGCTCCCTTCGATGCAGAGAAACGAGACGTTGGTGCGGTTGGGGAACAGCTCGTGGGCTTCGATCGGAGGGCCGACCTCGGCCAAGTCGAGTTCCTCGATGTGCTCGCCGATCTCGATCGCGCACTGGGGATTGCCGATCGAGACGTGCTGGAAATCCCAGTCATGGCCGGCGGCGGCCAGCGTGCCGCGCCCGTCGGGTGGCCCAGAGGGAAAGCCCTTGGAAGCCGTCGAGGCGCGTCCCATCTCCACGGAGCAGGTGCGCTCGGAGGTGATCGTCGGCGTCACCGGCCCCGCCGCCGTGCGGATCGAGAACGTGTCGGCGTCGGTCCAGCCGTGGCGGCGCAGGTAGAGGATCGCCTCGCGCGCCCCGTTCCCGGAGAGCTCCGCCTCCGAGCCGTCGGGGTTGAAGATCCGCAGGTCGGCGACGAACTCGGGGTCGTCAGAGCGCGAGAGCAGCAGGACGCCGTCCGAGCCGAGCCCGAAGTGCGGGTCGCAGAGCCGCCTCACCCGAGCCGCACTCAGCTCCCAGGGGAGCTCGTCAGCCTCGACGATCAAGTAGTCGTTGCCCAACGCCTGCCACTTCTCGAAACGCATCGGCCGGCAGCCTATTCGGGTGCCGGCCGTGCCGTTGACCCCCCTATAGCGGGGTCGACCGCACAGTCGTCGACGAGATTGACGATTTCGGCCGCAATTTCCGGGTCTTCACGTTCGGTGCGGTCGACCCAGCGCAGATCCGGGATCTTGCGCATCCAGGTGAGCTGGCGACGCGCGTAGTTGCGCGAGCGCTTCTTCATGCGCTCGACGTCGCCGGCCAGCAGCTCGTCGAAGCCGAGTGCCTTGCGCGCCGTGCGCGAGGGGCCCAGCGCCTCGGCGCGCCGCACCTCCTCCGCCGCTCCCCCGGCGACGATCGCCTCGGTGCGGGCGTCGATCCGCTCGTACAGCTGAGAGCGCTCCATGTCGAGGCCAAAGATCGTCGTCGGGTGGCGGGTCTCGGGCGACCACAGCTCGGAGTCCCCCGCCCCCGGCGGGACCTTGCGCAGGGAGAGCTCGGCCACGGCGGCCCGCAGGTACAGGCCGGTGCCGCCGACCACGATCGGCCGTCGGCCCCCCTCCAGGGCCGCGTCGACCTCGCGGTGGGCGTGGCGCATGTAGTCGCCGACCGAGAACGGCTCGGTGACCGGCACGAAGCCGAGCAGCCGATGCTCGAGCCGCGCCCGCTGCTCCGCCGTCGCCGCCCCGGTCAGCGTCTCCAGCCCCTCGTAGACCTGCAGCGCGTCGCAGGAGATGGCGACGGGGTCCTCGCCGCGCTTTCGCAGCTCTTCAGCCAGGGCGATCGCCACGCCCGTCTTGCCGACCCCCGTGGGGCCAAAGATCCCGACGACCCTCACAGCGCGATCGGCTGCGCCGCCACCCCTCCCAGGGTCGTGCTCGTCGCGCTCTCGATCTGGACCTCGACCGTCTCGCCGGGCTCCGCCATCCCTTCGAAGTTCACCGTCTTGTTGTGGCGAGTGCGGCCGCGCTGCTTGGTCGCGTCGGTACGGCTGGCCCCTTCGACCAGCACCTCCATGCTCCGGCCGACGAAGCGCTGCGCCCGCTCGGTGGCGCGCCGCTGCACCAGCTCGACCAGCCGTTCCATTCGCTCGACCTTGACGGGGTGCGGCAGCTGCTCCTCCATGGTGGCCGCTTCCGTTTCGCGCCGCGGCGAGAAGACGAAGGTAAAGGCGCCGTCGTAGCCGACCTCGTCAACCACTTCCATCGTCTGCTCGAAGTCGGCCTCGGTCTCGCCGGGGAAGCCGACGATGATGTCGGTGGTGATCGCGCAGTCGGGCACGTGCTCGCGGATCAGCGCCACGCGGTCCATGTAGCGTCGGCGGTCGTAGGTGCGACGCATCCGTTTGAGGACGGCGCTGGAGCCCGACTGCAGAGGCAGGTGGATGTGCTGGCAGAGGGACGGCAGCTCCGCGTGGGCGCGGATCACGTCCTCGCGCATGTCCTTGGGATGCGGGCTGGTGTAGCGGATTCGGTCGATTCCGTCGACGGCGTCGATTCGCCGCAGCAGGTCCGAGAAGCCGATCCGCGATCCTTTGGGCAGGTCGCGCCCGTAGCTGTTGACGTTCTGGCCCAGCAGCGTCACCTCCCGCACGCCATCCGCCGCCAACCCCTGCGCCTCGCTTACGAGCTCGGCCGGATCGCGGCTGACCTCGCGACCCCGCGTCGAGGGCACGATGCAGTAGGCGCACTTGCAGTTGCAACCCTGCGAGATCTGCATCCATCCCTGGAACTGGCGCTGGCGCCGCGCCGGCAGGTGGCCGGAGAAGTCCTCGAACTCGAAATACCCCTGGGCGGTCAGCGAGTCGGAGTTGAGGAACTCGGCGAGCTTGTGGATCTGCCCCGGGCCGAAGGCGACGTCGACGAACGGGAAGCGCTGGAAGACCTCCTCCTTGACCGACTGCGCCCAGCAGCCCCCAACCCCCACCACCCGCTCGGGATCCTCGGACTTCAGCCGCTTCGCCTCGCCGAGGTGCGCGACGAAGCGGTTGTCCGCCGACTCGCGGATCGAGCAGGTGTTGAAGAGAATCAGGTCCGCGTCCGTGCGGCTGGAGGCCTCTTCGTAGCCGAGCGACTCGAGCATCCCCTGCATGCGCTCGGAGTCGTGCACGTTCATCTGGCACCCGAAGGTGGTGACGTGGTACTTCGGCATCGCCGACAACTATCAGCGGCAAAAATTAGGAGATGCGAGGGGCGCAGGCGCGCTTAAGGCGCCTGCTCGGTGCCTTCGTCCTCCGCCCGCTCCGCTTCCTCGGTGGCTTTCTCCAGCGCCGGCTCCTCGTGCGCGTGTTCGTCCTGCGCGTGCAGGACGGCGAACGTCGTCGTTCCGCCGACGAGGGCGATGAACCAGATCGTGACGAGGGCGCTGGCGCGACCCGGGAACTTCTCCATTCTCAGCCCGAGGAAGCTGACGACCACCGCCGAGACGGCGAGGACGATCCCACAGAGGTAGAACAGGAATTCGTTATCCATGAGCGGCCGGGAATCCTAGTCGCTGGATGCCTCAGGCGGCTTTGGCCTCTGCCACCGCCGCATCCTCGCCCGCAGGCGTCTCGGTCTCGCCGGTGGGCGCAGGTGCTGCACCCTCCTCGCCGATGCCCAGCGCGGCGCGAATCTTGCCTTCCAACTCGGCGGCGATCTCCGGGTTGTCGGCAAGGAACTGTTTGGCGTTGTTGCGCCCCTGGCCGAGCCGCGTCTTGCCATAGGAGAAGAAGGCGCCCGACTTCTGGACGAGGTTCTGCTCGATGCCGAAGTCGAGCAGGCCGCCCTCGCGCGAGATGCCGACCCCGTACTCGATGTCGAACTCGGCCTGCTTGAAGGGCGAGGCGACCTTGTTCTTGACGACTTTCACCCGCACTCGGTTGCCGACCGCCTCGGTGCCGTCCTTGAGCGTTTCGATGCGGCGAATGTCGAGGCGCTGCGAGGCGTAGAACTTGAGCGCCAGGCCGCCCGGCTGGGTCTCCGGCGAGCCGAACTGGACGCCGACCTTTTCGCGGATCTGGTTGGTGAAGATGCAGACCGTGTTGGTCCGGTTCAGATTGCCGGCCAGTTTGCGCATCGCCTGCGACATCAGGCGGGCCTGGAGGCCGACCGTGGTGTCGCCGATCTGGCCGTCGAGCTCGGCTTTCGGGGTCAGCGCCGCGACCGAGTCGATCGCGACCACGTCGATCGCCGCCGAGGCGATCAGCCGGTCGGCGATCTGCAGCGCCTGCTCGCCGTAGTCGGGCTGGGAGACGAGCAGCTCGTCGGTGTCGACGCCGATCTTGCGGGCGTAGGTGGGATCGATCGCGTGCTCGGTGTCGATGAAGGCGCAGATGCCACCGCGCTCCTGCGCCTCCGCGATGATGTGGTAGAGCAGCGTCGTCTTCCCGGACGACTCGGGCCCGAAGACCTCGACGATTCGCCCACGCGGCACGCCCCCGATCCCTAGCGCCAGGTCGAGCGCCAGCGCGCCGGTCGGAATCGCCGGGATCTTGATCGTGGCGTCAGCGCCGAGCCGCATCAGCGCGCCCTGGCCGAAGTCGCGCTCGATCTGGGTGACAGCCGCCTCGAGAGCGGCGTCTTTTGCCTTGGCGTCCTTGGCCGAGGCGTCCTTCAAAGTCGTCTTCCTGTCTGCCATTTGTTTCACCTCACTGCCGCCCGCCGGGCAGCTCGACTTGCGCCAGCGGGGCGTACTGCGCGCCCCACGGCTGGAGTTCAGAACGGTAGAGCGTGATCCGGACGGCATCGAAGGGCCGCAGCAGCTCCTTCGACAGCGCCCCGGGAGGCTTGGAGACCCGCGCCGGCCGCTTCGATCCGCGCTCCTCCCGCTTGACGCGGGCGACCGTCACATGCGGCCAGAACGGTCGCTTCTCGGGCTCGTAGAGACCGGCCGCGACCAGCCGCTCCTCCACCCCGGCCTGGAGCGTCACCGCCGCCGGCGACTCGACCGACAGGGCGAACAACCGCGCTCTCCCCCGCTCCGGCCGCCCGACCGGTTGGCCAAAGGCGAGCGAGGGAGCCGGCGCAACGCTCTCGGCCACGATCTCGGCCAGACGCGGGATCTCCTTCTCCGGCCGCCAGCCGAGGAAGGCCAGGGTTATGTGCAGCGACTGAGGGGCGACCCGGCGCAGGGCCGGGTCGGCCAGCTCCCGTGCGCCCCACACGTCGATCGCCGCCCGCGCCGGGTCGGGCAGGTCGAGGGCGACGAACAGCTTCGCCCGCGGGCTTTTCAGTCGCTCCTTGGTCACGAGGGCGACGCTACGCGGCCCGGCCGCGCCGAACAACACCAGACCGTCAAGAAATACCGATTTCTTCCCCGCGAAACCGTGAAGCCGGCTCGCTCAGCGTCTCCGGCAGCGTTTGCGGCCGGAGCCTTTGGCCGCTCTGCCCTTGACCGCGGCGCCGCCCCGGCGTCGCTGCTTCGCACCCCGGCAACGGCGCTTGGGCTTGGTTCCCTCGCCGCGAGGAGGGGTGACCCCGGGAGGAGGCGGCACGGGGCTCGCGGCGAGAAACGCCGGGCGCGCTTTCAGCACAGCCGAGTCGAGCTCGTAGGGGCGTCCGACGACCGCGTACGGCGGGCAGATCACGCCCATCGCCGCCGCGCAAGCGAGGGGCACGGCGGTCGCCTCGATCGCGGAGAGGCAGAGCAGCTGCGCGGCGGCGCCATGAGCAAGGGCGACCGACGGGAGATCGAACGGCGCCGACCCCGCGCCTTCGCGTTCGCCTCCCGACCAGACGACCTGCACGCCCGGGCCGGGATTGGGGAGCCAGCGGTCGGGCGAGGAGCACGGCGCCGTCCCGAGCGTCGCGTACGGGATCCAAGCGCAGGGCGAGAAGTGGACCGCCGGCTCGGGGGGCGGCTCCGGATCCCACGGTGTCAAAGGCGGTCTCGGGCCCGTGCCGGGCGGCGACGGCGCGACGCAGGAGGTCGGCCGGTAGACGATGCCGGCGAGACTGGCGGCGGTCCAGCCGGCGTCGACTTCGGCCCGTTTGATCGACCCGGTGGAGACGGTCGCGGAGGCGGGCGCCGCCAGCGCCAGGGCGGCGGCCGCGGCGGCCACCAGCGATACGAACGCGCTACAGAGGAGCTTCCTCACCATTCAGGAGAATACGCAGCATGTGCATACCAACCAACGCCGAGCGCTCACGCACGTCGGCGCGACCGCCGGGGATGACGGGATCGCGGGCGAGGGCCGTGCCGTCGGCGAGGCGGGCGTCGAGGCAGACGTAGCCGACCGGCTTCTCCTCACTGCCTCCGTCGGGGCCGGCGATGCCGGTGATCGCGACGGCCACGTCGGCCTCGAAGCGCTCGAGCGCCCCGCGCGACATCGCCTCGGCGACCTCCGTCGAGACCGCCCCGTGACGCTCGATCAGCTCGGAGTCGACGCCGAGCAGGTCGGCCTTCGCCCCGTTGGAATAGGCGACGACGCCGCCCGCGAAGTAGGTCGAGGCACCCGGCAGGTCGGTGATCCGCGCCGCCAGCAGCCCTCCCGAGCACGACTCCGCCAGCGCGAGCCTGCGGCCCTGCAGGAGGGCGGCGAGCTGGGCGTCGATCGTCTCCCCCTCGAGGCTGAACAGGTGCCGTTTGTGGCGCTCGGCCAGACCGGCGCGCACCTGCTCGGCCACCACCCCCGTCTCGGCGCGGTAGCGGACGTCGATCTCGATCTCGCCGCGCCGCAGGCAGGTCGTGATCTCGACCGCCCCGACGTCGATCCCCTCGGCCTCGATCTCACGCAGGCTCTTGGCGATCTCCGACTCGGGGATGCCGAACATGCGCAGCGTGTAGCCGTGAAGGGGCGTGGCGCGCGCCAGGGCGGCTTGGACCGGACGGGACTCGATCGCCGCTCCCCACATCGGCCGCAGCTCGCGGGGCGGGCCCGGCAGCACGACCACGACCCGCCCGTCCGCCGGCACGACCAGGCCCGGCGCCGTGCCCACCGGGTCGAGCGCCACCGCCCCCTCCGGGACCATAGCCTGCTTGCGGTTGGCCTCGCGCAGGGCCTCCGCGTCGAAGTCGAAGCGGCGGGCGAACTCGGCCAAGATCGCGGCGATCTTCGCCTCCATGCCCTCGTCGAGCGCCATCTCGCGGCCCGCGAAGCGGGCGACGATCTCGGCCGTCAGGTCGTCGGCGGTCGGCCCGAGGCCACCGGAGGTGACGATCAGGTCCATCCCCTCGGCCGCCATGAAGCGCAGCGCCGCTTCCAGGTCGGCGGCGCGGTCCCCGACCACCTGGATGTGGGCGACCTCGACGCCCAGCTCGGCGAGCCGTTCGGAGATCCAGGGCCCGTTGGCGTCGGCGATCCGCCCGGTCAGGACCTCGGTCCCGGTGACGAGGATCCCGGCCCGAACGGGGCCTTCGTTCATTCGCACTCCGGCCTCTCTCCCTCCGCGAGCGAGGTCACGCCGCCCTCCGCGTCGACCTCGTAGCCGACCGGCCCCGAGCTGGCCGGCGTCCGCGCCGGCCGGCCGTCGATCCTCAGCTCCACCGCGCCGTTGCCGAAGGCGGCCGAGAACCGCCGCGAGCGGAACGGGCCGGCCTCCTCGCCGGGCACGAGGATCTCGCCGTCGACCAACGCCTCTCGCTCGGCGTCGAGCAGGCAGACCCAGACTTCCTCGCTCGCCCTGAGCGCCAGGGCGACGCGGGGCGCCGCCGCGGCCGCCGGCGCCGAGCCGACGGGACGGGCCGACTTCGTCGTCGCGCCTCCGGCGGCGGGGCCTCCGTCCTCGTCCCCACCCAGCACGCCGACCGCGACGAGCAGGCCCCCCAGCGCCAGCACTACCAGAGCCGTCAGGGCGCGGCCGCGGAGCCGCCGGCCGCGTCGCGCCGGCGGGACCGCGCTGCCGACCGGCTCGAGCCGCCGCGGCGCTCGCTCCTCGACGGCGCCGCCGACTCCCTCCCGGTACTCCTCGGCGAGCCGCTCGCCGTCCAGGCCCAGGTAGGAGGCATACGTGCGGACGAAGCCACGCGCGTAGACGTCGCCGGGCAGGACGTCCCAGTCCTCGTCCTCGATCGCCTGCAGATACCGGACGCGGATCTTGATCGCCGCTTCGACCTCGGTCAGGTCGAGCTCGCGGCGCTTCCGCGCCTCGCGCAGGCTGGCTCCGACTCCGGTCTCCATCCCGACCATTGTCTCCCCTGCGCGACGGCAGCGGTAAACGGGCTGTTAAGCGCCGGGCTCTTCGGCCTCGACCGCGACCGGCTCGGGATCGCCGCCGCCCCCGAGGACGCGCGGGATGTCGGCCTCGGTGATCAGCACCTGACGCGGTTTGGAGCCCTCGTAGCCGGAGATGACGCCGCGGCGCTCCAGCATGTCGACGAGCCGCCCGGCACGCGTGTAGCCGACGCGCAGGCGGCGCTGCAGCATCGAGACCGACGCGGTTTCGGTTTGCACGACGGTGCGGATCGCCTCCTCCAGCAGGTCGTCGGAGTCGGGGTCGTAGTCGCCCTCCGCTTCGACCCCCTTCTCCTCGTGGACCTCGAGCAGCTCGGCCTCGAATTCAGGTTCGCCCTGCTTGGCCCAGTGGGCCGTGATCTTGGCGATCTCCTCCTCGGTGACGAAGGCGCCCTGGATGCGGGCCAGCTTCGAGGTGCCGGCGCCACGGTAGTGCATGTCGCTTTGGCCGAGCAGCGCCTCGGCGCCGCCTTGGTCGAGGATGACGCGCGAGTCGGTTTGCGAGGAGACCGCGAAGGCGATCCGGGCCGGGATGTTGACCTTGATCGTGCCGGTGATGATGTCGGTGGAGGGCCGCTGCGTCGCCAGCACCAGGTGGATGCCGGTCGCGCGCGACTTCTGGGCGAGACGGATGATCGAGTCCTCGACCTCGGCCGGCGAGACCATCATCAGGTCCGCGAGCTCGTCGATCACGCAGAGAATGTGCGGCAGCGGCGGCTCGCCCGCCTTGGCGCGGGCGCGGTTGAGCTCGGCGAGGTTGCGACAGCGGGCCTGGCCCATGATCCCGTAGCGGCTCTCCATCTCGCCGATCAGGTTGGCGAGCACGTTGGCGGCGAGGCGCGGCGAGGTGACGACAGGGGTCAAGAGGTGCGGGACGTGCTCGTAGTGGTTGAGCTCGACCTGCTTGGGGTCGACGAGGACGAGGCGCACGTCGTTGGGCGAGGCGTGCATGAGGATCGAGGAGAGGATCGCGTTGACGCAGCCCGACTTGCCCGAGCCGGTCGTGCCGGCGACGAGGACGTGCGGCATCTTGGCGAGATCCGTCCACACCGCGTTGCCGTCGATGCCGCGACCCAGCCAGGCGACCAGCGGCGAGGTCTTCTCCGGGCGGCCCGCGTAGATGTCGCCGAGCCGCACGAGCCGACGGCGCGTGTTCGGGACCTCGACCCCAACCGCCTGCTTGCCGGGGATCGGGGCGAGGATGCGGATGTCGGTCGAGGCGAGAGCGTAGGCGAGGTCGTTGGAGAGCTCGGTGACTTTCTTCACCTTGGTGCCCGGCGCCAGCCGCAGCTCGAAGCGGGAGACGTGCGGCCCGCTGACGATGCCGACGATCTTCGCCTCGACGCCGAAGTGCCCCAGGGTCTCGACCAGCTTGCGGCCGATCGCCTCGTGGTCGCGCGGGTCGGGCCCCTTGTCGCCTTTGCCTTTCTCCAGCGCCTTAGCCGGCGGCGGCCGGTAGTCGATCTGCTCCGATTCGGTGACGCCGCGCTTGTTGCCCATCGGGGTAAGGGCCACCTGCTCAGGCTCGGGCTCGCGAGGCTCCTCGCCAGCCTCGCTCTCACCCTCCGCGTCGATCTCGTCGACCGCGGCGAAGTCCTGAGTGGCGGGCTCGTCGTGCGGATCGGGTGAGTCCTCGGCGACAGCGATCGTCGGCTCGAGGTCGTCCTCGTCCGGATATGCGCTCATCACGTCGGTCGCGCCGGCCTGGGTCTCGAAGGCGTAGGTCCTGTCCTGATTCCTGTCCTGATTCCGCTCGCGCTGCCTTTCCTCGCGACGCGCGTCGCGGTGCTGGATCGCGGTCTGAGCGATGTCGCGGCTGCCGGCGAAGACGCCACCCAGGCCGCGGCCGAGGCCGCGGGCCACCGTAGAGACGGAGGCGCCGGTGATCAGCAGCGCGCCGGTGACGATCATCAGGATCGTGACGATCCGGGCGCCGACCCCGCCGACCAGGTACTCGAGCGCGGTCTGGACGCCGTATCCGACCTTGCCCCCGTCCCAGGCGAAGAAGAGGACGAAGGTGAGGTAAGCGCCGGCGGCGATCAGGAAGAGCGCGATCAAATCGACGTGGCGCTGCTGCAGGCCCTCGGGGAGTCGCGGGCGCCGCGTGGGCCGTTTGGCCTTGCCCTTCGGCTTACGCTTCGACCCGCGCGCCGACGAGCCGCGCTTCTTGCGCACGAACATGTGGCCCGCTTCGACGCGGGCCGCCGCTCCCCTGCTCGCGGCTATAGCTGGGCAATCATCGTGGCGAAGACGCCAAGTATCCCGAGGAACAGGCTGATGAACCCACCGAGCATCGTCCGGTGCATCGCGCGGAATTCGGCATGCATTTCACTGCTCAGCGCATCGACCTTCTGGTCGATGCGATCGACCTTCGCGTTTAGATCGTCCAGCCGCTCGTCGGTCCAAGCCACTCTCATCGCCTCCATGGAATCACGCTAACCGGCGCGGGCGCGCGGGTGGCGCGCTGAATGCAAAAAGTTTCGCACTTCTTCGTGACGAAAGGCGCGACTGCAGCCGGAGGGGGCGGCCCGCTCAGGCGCAGACCCAGGCGCTGCCGCCGGAGTCGGCCCAGATCTCGGCGGCGATCCTGTCCTGTTCGGCCTTTGGAGCTTCGTGCGGCGCGCCCTCGCCGCCGTAGGACTCCCAGGTCGAGGGGAGGATCTGGTAGGCGCCGCCGGCCCCGCTCGACGGGTTGAGGGCGCCGTAGTCGCCGCCGGACTCGCACATCACGATGTAGGTCGGGATCGAGTAGGGGCCACCGAGCCAGCGGCCGACCGTTTCTTCGGCGGCCGCGCGGCTCGCCGCTTCCGCCGCCTCGATGTCCTCGACCCACTGCTCGATCCTCGCTTTCAGCGTCGCCAGCGCCGCTCGCCGTTCCGCCGCGATCGATTCGAGCTCCGCGGCGGCTGCTTCCGCTTCGCCGCGAACCGCGGCTATTTCCGAGCGGGCCGCGGCGAGGCGCTCGTTGTAGGCGTCGACCCGGCGCTTCGCCTCGGCGACGCGGCGCAGCCCCAGTCGCACGGTGTCGCGCACCTCCTCGACCCGTTCGGCGAGCTGGGCGCCCGATTCCTCGATCCGCTCCAGGTACTCGGTTCGCGCCGCGAAGTCGTCCACGTCGCTCGAGGCCAGCACGAAGCTGGCCGTGCTGGGGCTGCCTCCCTGGTAGATGGCTAGCAGCCGGTCGGCGAGGGCCCCACGCGCCCGGCGCAGGCTGCGCTTCTCGCGCGCCAGCATGCGCTCGGCGGTCGCCACGTCGGCGGCGA
>DASQDJ010000213.1:0-26582 GCA_035634215.1 Solirubrobacterales bacterium
AGACGATGAAAAAAGTCACCGATTTCATCGATCTGGCCCGCTACGAGACCGACGCTCAGGATTCGGCACCGGGAATCGCCCCGGAGGGCATCGTGGCGGGCATCCACGCGATCGTCCACTCACGCCTGTCGACCGGCTCAAAAGACGGATTTCGCGACCTTTTGCCCGAGTTCATGTACTTTGCGGTACTTCCCTACTTCGGAGCCGATGCGGCGCTGTCGGAGATGCGGACGGCCCGTAAGGAACTGGAACGGGCTTCGGCCTGAGCCGCGGCCTTGGACAGCTGACGGGCCCTGCCCTACATTGGCCTGGATGAAAGCGTTGCCGCAGGCCTACGTCGTGCGGTCGCAGCGCGAGCGGCTGCTGGAGGCGATGGTCCGAGTCGCCGCGGCGAAGGGCTATGAGGCGACGACGGTCGGCGACGTGGCGGAGTTCGCGGGCGTCTCCGAGACGACCTTCCACCAGGCCTTCGCGAGCAAGGAGGAGTGCTTCCTCGAGGCCTACGACGCGGTGATCGACGTCCTGGTCGCCCACGTGGCGAGCGCCTTCGAGGCGGCCGCCGGCGAACCGTGGCCGGAGCGGATCGGCACGGGCCTGCGGGCCTTGGTCGAGCTGCTCGCCGCCGAGGCGGACATAGCGCGCATGGCGATGGTCGAGGTGACGGCCGCGGGAGACAAGGCGCGGGAGCGCTACCGCGCCGCGCTCGCCCGCTTCACCCCCTTCCTCGAGGAAGGGCGGACGTACTCGGGCCAGGGCGAAGAGCTGCCGCCCGACACGGCCCGCTTCGCGATCGGCGGCGCGACGTCGATGATCTTCGACGAGGTCCGCGCCGGCCGCGGCCCCGAGCTGACGCGGCTGCTCCCCGACCTCGTCTTCGCTGTGCTGATGCCCTACCTGGGGGCCGAGGCTGCCGAAGACGAGATGCGGCGGCTGGCTCGGCAGGGCTAGGGGGAGCGGGGTCTGGGCAGGGACTTCCGCTTAACTTTTTTTGAAGACCGTTACTCGCCGTCCGAGGGCGGCGTCGCAAAAAAAGTACAAGACGCTCCAGCCCCTACCCAGACCCCGCTCAGACCCCCTGGCCATGCCGGCCCTCTCCTGAAGCGAAGCGGGCTGCTCCTTTGACCGCGACGTCGAGCACCTCGCGGCCTAGCTGGCGCTCCAGCTCCAATCCGTCGGCTAGGGGGAGGCCGAAGCCCTCGATCGCGGCGCGACGGTCGGCGAGCATCGTCTCCTGCGGGAAGGAGGCAATCCGCTCGGCGAGCTCGAGGGCGCGGTCGAGGTGGGCGCCAGCCGCCACGACCTCGTTGACGAGGCCGATCGCGTGCGCTTCGTCGGCCTCCACCGGGCGGCCGGTGAGGATCAGATCGAGGGCGCGCCCCATGCCGATGACGCGCGGCAGGCGCTGGGTGCCGCCGTCGACGAGCGGCACGCCCCAGCGCCGCTCGAACAAGCCGAAGGTCGACGCCGTCGTGGCGATGCGCAGGTCGCACCAGAGCGCCAGCTCGAGGCCGCCCGCCAGGCACCAGCCGTCGATCGCGGCGATCGCCGGCTTGGCCGGCGTCACGCGAGTCGGGCCCATCGGGCCCTCGGGGTGGTCGACGTCGAGGTCGAGCGCCTTCAGGTCCGCGCCGGCGCAGAACGCCTCGCCGCCGGCCCCGGTCAGGACCATGACGCGCGCCGCGTCGTCGGCCTCGAAGTCGCGCAGGGCGGCGCGAAACGCCTCGGCGGTCGCGGCGTCGACCGCGTTGCGGCGCGACGGGCGATCGATGGTGACGACGCCGGCGGCGCCGATCCGCTCGTAGCGAAGCTCGTCGGCCATGGGGCGGGCAATCGTCGCACAGGAGCGTTCGACCGCCGGGCGGCTACCCTGCTCGGATGCGCATCGACGAGATCCTCAGCTCGAAGCGGCCGGTGTTCTCGGTCGAGCTCTTCCCGCCCAAGACCGAGGAGGCGAAGGACCAGCTGTTCGCGACCGCGCGCTCGCTGCGCGAGCTCGAGCCGGACTTCGTCTCCGTCACCTACGGCGCCGGCGGCTCGACCCGGGACGGCACGGTCGAGATCACGAGGGCGCTGCGCGACGACGTCGGCTTCGAGACGATGGCCCACCTCAGCTGCGTGGGCGAGACCACCGAGGGCCTGGCGCAGACGCTGGACCAGATCGAGGCGGCGGGAATCGAGAACGTCTTCGCCCTGCGCGGCGACCCGCCGCGCGGGCAAAAGGACTTCGTGCAGCCGGAGGGCGGGCTGGGCAGCGCCCGGGAGCTGGCGGCGTTCATCTCGTCGCGCTGGGACTTCACGATCGGCGGCGCCTGCTTCCCCGAGGTCCACCCGGACGCTCCCGACCTCGACACCGACCTCACCTACCTGCGCTCCAAGGTCGAGGCCGGAGCGTCGTTCCTGATCACCCAGCTCTTCTTCGACAACCAGGTCTATTTCGACTTCGTCGCGGCGGCCCGCCAGAAGGGGATCGACGTGCCGATCCTCGCCGGCGTGATCCCGGTGGCGAGCTTCGCGCAGACGAAGCGGATCTGCGACCTCTGCGACGCCTCGATCCCGCCGGCGCTCGAAGCGGCCTTCCTGACGGCCGAAGGGGACGAGCGGGCCGAGTTCGAGCTGGGGATCGCCTTCGCGGCGCAGCAGTGCGCCGAGCTGTTGATCGCGGGCGCGCCGGGCATCCATTTCTACGCGCTCAACCGGGCGCCGGCGACGCGGGCGGTGCTGAGCGCCCTCAAGGCCTCGCGGCCGTGGGAGCGGGCCCGCGGCGTCGGCGAGGCGGTCGCCGGCTCGGTCGCCGAGCCTGGCTAATTAGCTGGTAAGTTCCCGAGCGAACGTGGCGAATCGTAGGGAGGAAGAGAGGGAACGACTTCGGCAGGCGCGCGAAGAACGCGAGTCGAGCCACACCAAGTCGGAGCAGCGTCGCCTCTACGCGGCCTACGGGATCGCCGGCGTCATCGGCCTCGCGGTCGTGGTCGGGATCGTCGCCGCGATCGCCTCCTCGGGAGGGGGCGGGGGCGGCCAGGCGCACCTGAACCCGGCGAGCGGCTCGGTCAACGGCTTCGAGCCCGACGAACGCGAGGGCGCCGAGCTGGCGGCGGCGAAAGAGACCGACCTGACCAAAGCCGCTCAGGAAGCGGGCTGCGTCGTCAAACTCGAGCTGCGCGACGAGGGCAAAAGCCATCTGCCCCCGACCGCCACGCCGCCCCCATACGGCACCAACCCGCCGACTTCCGGCAACCACGCCGAATCGCCCTACCAGCAGGCCGATGGCGCCTACAGCGAGATGCCCGACGAGATCTTCCTCGTCCACTCGCTCGAGCACGGGCGCATGGAGATCCAGTACAGCCCCGACCTCTCCGAGGACGAGCAGCTGGAACTGAAGGGCCTCTACGAGGAAATGTACGGCGGCACGCTGCTCTTCCCCAACGACAAAATGACCTACGCGGTGGCGGCGACGACCTGGACGAACCTGATCGGCTGCCCCGATTACAAAGGGCAGGCGACGCTCGACGCGATCCGCGCCTTCGGCCGCAAAACCTGGGGCCGGTACGGCGGCGAGGGAACGGGCGCTGTCAAAGGCCCCACCCCCGTCGAACCCCAGTAACGCCTGGCGCGGCGCATATCGGCGTCCTCGGTCGCTCGCGTGCAAAGCACGCCACGCTCCCTGCGTCCTTGATCTGCTTGGCCAAGCGCTACTGGGAGCGGTACAGAGGAAAAAACCCCGTCTCTGCCCGCCCGGCGGATAGGCGGGCGTAGGCCTCCGTGTCGCAGACGATCTCCGAGGTGCGCCAGGTCAGCTCGCGGTTGGCGAAGCCGCGCTTGAACTCCTCGAGCCGGTCGCCGCGGGAGATGCCGCCGCCGAGGTTGAGCGGCAGGCCCTGCTCGGTCGAGAAGTCGACCAGCGTTGAGACGACGTTCTTCATCGGGGAGTCCCGCAGCCACGGGTCGGCGCTGCCGCTGAGGTAGTAGTGGAGGAAGCCGTCGCTGCGGACGAGCAGGGAGGCGGCGGCGACCCCGCCGCCCGGAGCGTGGGCGAGCGCGAGCCAGGCGCGCGGCGACTCGAGCAGGCGGTCGAAGTACGGGCCGCCGAAGAAGTAGCGCTCGGCCGCGCCGGTGCGTCGCATCGTCTCCTCGTACGCGGCGAGGAAGCCGGCGCGCTGCTCCGGGGTCGTCTCAGGGCCGGGGACGAGGCGGACCTCGTAGCCCGCGCGGCGGTTCCTGTTGACCTGGTTGCGATCGCTGCCTCGACTCTTGCGCGGCAGCTCCGGGTCGGCGAGCTGGACGACGTTGCGCTCGGAAGTCCCGGCGAGCGGCGGCTCTCCGAGCGTGTGGCGGACGAAGAGCGAGACGAGGCCCGTGGCAACCCAGTCGATTCGGGCGGGGTCGAGCGGCGCTTGCTGAATCGACCCCACTCCAGTGTGGTCAATACGGCAATCGCGAACAGAGAAGCCAGGGAAGCCGTAGGGCGAGACGGCGTCGCGCGCGTCGCTTCTCGGGATGTCGCGGACGATCACCGGCGCGAGGAGCACCGCGTCCCCGGCCTCGATCCGCAGCGAATGCGTGACGCCCTCCGCTTCGAGGAAGGGGCAAGAGCGAAAGAACTCCTCGTCGCTAGCCGCCACGCCACCGTCGGGGATGAGCTCGGCGCTCGCGGGCGGCCCGGCTGGCGCGCTCACGAGAGCAGATCGGCGGCCGCGGCGCGGACCTCGTCGGGCAGCACGCCCCAGACCTCGCAGTCGGCGAGCTCGCCGCCGCGGCGCAGGTGGTCGCGCATCGTCCCCTCGTGCCGCCAGCCGAGGCTCGTCACCACTCGCTTCGCCGCCTCGTTCTCGGCCGGGATGCGGCCGTAGACGCGATGGGCGCCGAACTCGTCGAACGCCTTGGCGATCGTCAGCGCCTCGGCGCGGCGGCCGACGCCCTTGCCGCGCACTTCGTCGCCGATCAGGGCGCCGAGCTCCGGCGCGGTCTGCCGGAAGAGCCCGTAGAGCGCGGTGAAGCCGACCGGCTCCTCGTGCCCCTCGACGACGATCGCGTACTTGCGATCCTCGCCGGAATCGTCCATCGCCCTCGCCGCCCAGGCCCGCGCCTCCTCGAGCGAGAAGCCGTCGCGCCACTCCATCAGCGTCCGCGTCGCCGCCCGGTTGTTGAACCAGCGATGGACCGCCGCCGCGTCGTCGGGCCGGAAGGGACGAAGGCTCACTGCCGGCTGCTCGCTCATGGGCAGAACCCTAGTCCGGCGCCAGGCCATGGCCGGTGACCAGCAGCCAGGCGGTCTTGACGAGGATGCGCAGATCGAGCCAGAAGCCTCGCCGTTCGACGTACTCGACGTCGAGCTCGATCCGCTCCTCCCAGGGAATGCCGGCGCGGCCCTGGACCTGAGCCCATCCCGTCAGCCCGGGCTTCACCTCGTGGCGCCGTCTCTGGTGCGGCGTGTAGGCGACGACCTGGGCCGGGATGGTGGGGCGGGGGCCGACGATCGCCATCTCGCCGCGCAGCACGTTGACCAGGTTCGGGATCTCGTCGAGCGAGGTGCGGCGCAGGACGCGGCCGGCGGCGGTGACGCGCGGGTCGTCGCGGGCGATCGCCACCCCGACGCCGACGGGATCGGACCCCGGCACCATCGTCCGCAGCTTCAGCAGCTCGAACTCCTCGCCGTCCTTGCCGACCCGCCGCTGGCGGTAGACGACCGGCCCCGGGCTGCCCAGCTTGATCGCGATCGCCGCGACCAGGAGGACGGGCGAGAGCAGCACGAGGGCGACGCTCGCGAGGACGACATCGAAGGCGCGCGGCATCAGCGCCGCTCCCGGCAGGTCGCGGCGCTCACCTGGTCCCCTCCGCCTTCTCCCACGCCCCCGGAGCGCCGCGGCGCAGGCGGTCCCAGAGGCCGAGGGCGAGCGAGGCGGAGGTCATCGCGTAGTAGCGCGCGACGCGGAAGGGGAGGCCTCGGAGCCAGCGGCCGGCGAGGGCGGCGAGGGCGAGGGCGAGCTGCGCGGCGAGGGCGAGGGCGTAGACCCAGCCCTCGCCGAGCAGGGCGAGGTTGGCGACGAAGGCAACGAGGTGGAGGAAGGGCGAGGCGTAGCGCAGCACCCGGTGCGAGACGACCTCGAACGCGTAGAGCGGCGGATATCCGCGCGGGCTCAGCATCCCTTCGCCGACGACGATGTCCCAAAGCCCGACCATCATCCGCCGCTTGCGCGCCAGCTCCCCCTCCAGGGTCGGCACCATCTTCTCCTCGGCCTGGGCGGCGGGGGCGTAGACCGAGCGCAGGCCGCGCTTCGCCAGCAGGAAGGGAAAGGAGAGATCGTGGCTGCCGGAGGGCGGCAGCGCCAGGTAGGCGTCGCGGCGCACCGCGTAGATCGCCCCGTTGCCGGCCGTGACGCCGGCCAGCGCCGACTCCATCTCCCGCACCGCCATCTCGTAGCGCCAGTAGGCGCCCTCCAGGTTGTCGCCAGCCGCGTCGACGAAGCGGACCTTGCCGCAGACGTAGCCGACCGAGGGGTCGGCGAGCGGCTCGACCAGGCGCCGCAGCGCGTCCGCGGCCCAGGCGCTGTTGGCGTCGGAGAAGGCGAGCACCTCGCCGGAGGCGCGCTCCGCCGCCGCGTTTTGGGCGGCGACCTTGCCGCCGCGCGGCAGGTCGAGGACCAGATCAGCGCCGGCCGCGCGGGCCCGCTCGACCGTGGCGTCGGTCGAGCCGTCGGAGGCGACGACGACCTCGAGTCGCTCGCGCGGATAGTCGAGCGCCAGCGCGTTCCGCACTTTCGCCTCGATCGAGCTCTCCTCGTCGTAGGCGGCGACGATCAAGGAGACGGTCGGCAAGTGCTCCGCCTCCGCCGTGCCGGCAGTGCGCCGAAGCGCGACCAAGGCGCGAAGCAGCAGCGGATATCCGAGGTGCGTGTAGGCGAGCAGGCTCACCGCCAGCCAGAAGACGGCCTCCAGGATCGTCACGGGCGCCCCCCGGTCAGCTCGCGGTAGAGCGCCAGCGTCTTGGCGGCGGCGCTGTCCCAGGAATAGGCGCCGGCCGCGAGCTCTCGCGACGCCGCGGCGAGGCGCTCCCGCGCGGCCGCGTCGGCGATCAGCTCGGCGAGCGTCGCCGCCAGCCCGTCGCGGTCGCCCGGCGAGACGAGCCGCGCGGCGCCATGGGCGGCCACCTCCGGAAAGCCCCCGACCGCGCTGAGCACGAGGGGCTTGCCGAAGGCGAGGCCGGTGTAGAGGACGCCCGAGTGCTCCGCGTCGCGGTAGGGAAGGACGACGAGGTCGGCGCGGCGGAAGATCGCCGGCATCTCGGCGTCCTCGACGAAGCGGGTGACAAAGCGGGCCCGGCCGCGCGCCCGCGCGGCGAGGCGACGCAGCGGCGCGACGTCCATGCGCGGGTTGCCGACGATCCACAGCTCGGCGCCCTCCAGCTCGCGGAAGGCCTCGATCAGCGTGTCGACCCCCTTGTACGGGCGCAACAGGCCGAAGAAGAGGATCACGGGGCCGCCGGCGCCCTCCAGCTCGGCCGGCAGCGGCCTCTCTTCGGGGAGACGAGTCAGGTAGTCGAAGGCGCCGTGATGGATCACCCGGACCCGCGCGGCGTCGATCCCGACCTCCTCCCTGAGCCGGCTGGCCCCGTGCTCAGAGTGGGCCACGATCGCGTCCATGCGCCCGAAGAGACGACGCGCCGCGGAAACCTGACGGCGGCTGGGGCGGGGAGGAAGGATGTAGTGCGCGGTCATCAGGCGAGGCCGTCGCGGGGGCAGCAGCAACGCGTCGAGCGCCGGGACGGTCAACCACTGGTAATGGGTCACGTCGGCGTCGAGGGCGCGGCGCAGGCGGACCATGTCCGGGACGTGCTCGGCCAGCTTGAAGGCACGGCGCCCCGGCGCCTCCAGGCCACGCGCGGCGGAGCGGCGGTAGAAGCGCTCCTCAACCCGGTAGCCGTCCGGCTCGGGAACGGCGCCGTAGAGAAAGCGGCTCGTCAGCAGCTCGACGTCGGCGCCGCCCCGCGCCAGCGCCGCGGCGAGGGCCCGGTCGTAGGGCGGGGTGAAGGCCGAGGGGTCGACCATCTGGACGCGGATCGGGTCCGGCATGAGCGCCGACGATTATCGTGGCCGCCGTGCCGGTCACGCTCTCCTACTGCGTCGTGAACACGAACGGGCGCGACCACCTGATGCGCTGCCTCGACGCGATCGAGCGGACGCACCCCGAGGGCGTCGAGGGCGAGATCCTCGTGCTCGACAACGCCTCGGCCGACGGCTCGGCGGCGGCGGCGCGCGAGTGGAGCGAGCGGCGCTCCGCCGCGGTCGCCGGCGACTTCCGCCTGATCGCGCTGGAGCGGCGCGAGGGAAAGGCGCGGAACGACTCGACCCTGCTGCGCGAGGCGCGGGGCGAGCACTGCCTGCTGCTCAACGAGGACTCCGAGCCGCGGCCCGGCGCTGCTCGGGCGCTGCTCGAGGCGCTCGAAGGCGACTCTGAGGCCGGGGCCGCCGGGGCGCAATTGCTCGACTCGACCGGCCGGCCCGTGCCATGCGCGTGGCGCTTTCCCGGCCCGCGGACGGCGCTCGTCGGCGCCCTCTTCCTGCACCGGCGCTTCACGGTGCAGAGCGGCGGCAGCGAGACCCGGCCGGTGGACTGGGCGCAGTCGAGCGCGCTGCTCGTGCGGCGGCGCGCGGCGCAGGAGGTCGGCTACCTCGATCCCGACTTCTTCGTCTACTACGACGAGTGCGACTTCTGCAAGCGGCTGGCGGACGCCGGCTGGCGGACGCTCCTCGTCCCGGCCGCGGAGGCGGTCCACCACGACCAGCTCTCGACCGACCGCGGGGTGGGCCTGCCCCGGATCGTCGAATTCCACCGCAACCGCGACCTCTACATGCGCAAGCACGGCTCGCGCCCGGCGGCCCTGGCCGTGCGCGCCCTGACCGCCTGGGCCTACGCCCTGCGCGCCCTCGCCGCGACGGTCCTGCCGAACCGCCCCGCGCCGATCTACTGGGCGCACGCGCGGCAGGCGCTGCTGCCGGGCCAGGGCGAGAGCATCCGTGACCGCGCCATCCGTGACCCCGCCGTCCTATGAACGGGCGTCCTCGTCCATCATTCCGGCCTCGGCCGCCTCGGGGATCGAGCCGTCGACCGCGCTCGGCCTCTGGCGGGCGGCGCGCAGGCTTGCGATCAGCTCGCCCGGCCTGCGCAACCGCGAGATCCAGCCGCGCTCCTCGGCGCTGAAGAAGCCGCTGGCGAAGAGAACGACCGGGTAGGAGGCGAGCAGCGCGGCACGGGAGAGGAAGCCGTCGACGCCGTCAGCCGGCAACAGCAGCTCGCCGAGCGCGATCAAGCCGGCGGACACGACGATGACGCGGGCCAGCCGACCCCACTCGTAGGGCACCGGGAAGAGACGCTGCGTGAACACGTACATCAGCGCGACCACGACGAGGTAGGAGGCGAGCAGGGCGATGCCGGCGCCGACGATCCCCAGCGGAGGCACGAGGACGAGGTTGAGCCCGACATTGACGACGAGCGCCGCCAGGGTCGCGGGAAAGTTGAACTCGGTGCGGCCGGTGCGGCCGAGGATGACCAGCTGCACCCTGTAGAGGGCGTAGAGGGCGATCGCCGCGGAGACAAGGCCCACCGCTTCGTAGGAGTCGAAGAAGTCCGCGTCGACGAGGGCGCGGGCCAGCCAGCGCGCGAACAGCCAGAGGGCGACGACGACGAAGGCGCTGGCGGCGAGGAAGAGGCTGACGACCGTCGCGTAGACGCGGCGCGCCTCCTCGTCGTCGCGGATCGAGTAGGCGAGCGGCGGCCAGGCGAGCTGGAAGCCGCGGGCCAGGATGTTTACTCCCTGCGCGAACTTGATCGCCACCGCGTAGAGGCCGGCCTCGGCGGCGCCGACGGTCCGCAGGATGATGATCCGGTCGGCGAAGTTGAGCGCGTACAGCGAGAGCTCGGCCGGCATCGTCGGCAGGCCGAAGCGCAGCATCCGCCGCAGCAGCGGCCGGTCGGGCCGCAGCGAGAGCCGGCGCCGGTGGACGGCGATCAGCCCCAGCACGAAGAGGGCGCCGCTGAGGTAGCTGCCCAGCAGCAGGCCGCGCGCGCCCTCTTCGGCGCCGACGACGAGCGCCACGGTGATCGCGATCGCGGCGAGGACGTTGGCGATCGTGACCGTGAAGAAGGCGCGTGCTCGCTCCTCCAGCCGGAAGAGGGTCAGTAGGTACTCGTGCAGGGTCAGCACCCAGAGGCCGCCGATCGCGATCCGCATCAGGTCCGGCGCCCGCTCGCCGAGCAGGGCCTCGGAGAGGGGCGCCGCGAAGGGCAGCGCGACGAGCGCCGCGACGGTCGCGAACCAGAAGAGCGCCGCGAAGGAGGCGCGGACGACCTTGTCGGGATCCTCGCCGGCCTCGTAGTAGAAGCGGAGCACCGCCTCGATCACGCCGAAGCGGATGACGATGCTGGCCGCTACGACGGCGGCGAAGAGCGTCTCCGCGACGCCGTAGTCGGCCGGGGCGAGGTACCGCGTGTAGAGCGGCAGCAGGGCGACCGCGATCAGCTTCGAGAGGATGTTTGCCGCCGTGTAGGCGGCGCCGGTCGTCGCGAGGCGGCGGAGGTAGCCCGACACGCGGCGAGACTACGCGGGGCGGCGGACCGGGGCGGTGGGCGCGGCGGCGAGCGAGGCGCCGATCGCGAGCAGGACCCAGGCGATCGGGTCCTCGAAGAAGCCGGCGTAGGCCATGGTGTGGACGAGGAGGGCGACGAAGGCGGCTAATAGCGCCGGGCGCGCGGGCCCTGTCACCGCAGGGGACCCACCTACGGTGCCACCCGCGCGAGGGGCGAAAAGGCCAGACGCCATCGCCCACAGCGCCACACCGACCAGGGCGACGTAAGCGGCAAGGCCGATCAAACCTTGCTCAGCCGCGACAGTGACCGGCTGCGTGTGGGACACCGCTACCGGAGCTTTCTTGGTGGCGATGTGTTCGCGGTAGGCGCGGGGGAAGGAACCGGCACCGTAGCCCCAGAGGGGTCGGTGGGCGAAGAGCTCGGCCCCGCCGGAGACCAGGTTGGCGCGACCGCCGGTGTCGACGTTGATGCGGCTCGGGTTCAGCGTCGAGACCCCGCCGGCGAAAATCACCACGACCACCGCGAGGACGGCCCCGGCGCCCACCGCCGCCAGCGTCCACTTGACGCTCCAGCGGATCGCCGCGAGGACGGCGAGGCCGCCGAGCAGGGCGGCGAAGCTCGACTGGGAGAAGGTCGGCACCAGCCCGATCCACAGCACCGCGACCAGCGCGGTCAGCAGCGCGAACGCCCGCCGCTCTCTCACCCAGAGCAGCACCGCCATCGCGAGCGTCGCGACGAGCGCCAGATACCGCCCGTAGATGTTGGGGTCCCAGAAGATCGAGTTGACCCGGAAGTAGGTGTGGAACTCGTTCGACCTGATGACTTGGTCGTTCCAGAACAGCTCTCGGGTGAGGTACTCGACCGAGCCGACCAGGACGAACGCAACGGCCTCCAGTGCCACCACTCCCAACACGAGAGCGAGCAGCCTTCGAGTCCAGTCCACGTCTCGAAGTAGCGCATGCACCAACGAGAACGGCACGAAGAAAAAACAGACGTTCTGAAGCGACTTCGAGAAGTCGGGCGAGTAGAGCGTCTGCAGCGCGTAGAGCACCACTACCGCGGCGAGCACCATTGGCAGCCAGAGCGCGGGGCCGGCGGGTCCTGTCGCCGCAGGGGACCCACCACCCCCTGCGGTAGCTAAAGCTTCCTCGGGGGTGGTCCCCCCTGCGACGCCACCCGCCGGAGGAACGGATTGGTCGATTCGCCAGTCACGGAGCGCGGCCGAAAGCACTCCACCCGCGATCACGAGGTAGAGAGGGACCAGGAGATTCGCGGTGTCGCCGCCCGCCTCCAGCGGCACACGGAAGGGGAGCGCGAAGACGATCGCGAGGGGAAGGGCCAACGGCCAGCGGCGGAAGACCGCGGCGAGGGCGAGGGCTCCGGCGAGCGCTGCCGCGACCAGCGCCGCGAAGCCGAGTGGCTCCTCGCGCAGGTCCACCACCTGAGGGGAGTGCCACTGGTCGCCGGCGATGAGGAGCGGGAAGAGGACGAGCGCGGCGAGCATCGCCAGGGAGCGCGCCCGGCCGCGCGGCAGCAGGATCGCGGCAGCGGCGCAGCCTGCGGCGGCCAACACCCCGACGCTGGCGAGAATCACGGGCTCCCCTCCCGGCCGCATGGCGACTTATGCGCCATATGGGTGCATAAGTCGCCATGCCCGTTGCCCGGTTGGCGGCGGTGGACGCTCACTTGTCGCACCCCGTGGTCGGCCGACGCGGAGCGTCGTGCAGCTTCATCGCACCGCCTGGCACCAACACCCGCTCCTCGCCGAGCATCTTCACCCGCAGCTTGTAGCGGCCCGGTCGCGCCCTGCCTTCCTGCCGCGAGCGGCCGTCCCAGTGGAAGGTGAAGAAGCGGTAGCGCTTCAGGTAGCGGTCGCGGGCGAGGGTGACGACGAGCTTGCCTCCCGGCCTCACCACCTGGACGTGGGCCCGATCCGACTGGGTGACCCGGAAGCGGATTCGGACGCGGTCGAAGCGGCAGTCGCCGTTGGGGGTGAAGGCGCGCACCCGAGGCCGCTGCTCCTTGCTCTGCGGGACAGCGAGGAAGCTGACCCTGTCCAGCACGAGCGGGTCGCGCTTCAGCCGTTGCGACCAGGCGAAGGCGGCGAGCGTGGCGAGGACGAGCAGGGCGAAGACGACAGCGCCGGCGCTGGGACCGCGCCTCACGACTATCGCCTCAGCCCGCCGTGGAGGCGTTGTCCTCGCCGACGACGACGGAGACGGGCGCGCCACCCGAGACCGCGACGATGTCCGAGGTCATCGCCCTCACCCGGTCGATCTGAAGCGCTTTCGCCACCAGATGGGCCTCGCGACCGTTGTTCGGCTCGAACATGACGACGCTGTCGACGAAGCTCGATTCGCTGTTGGTGACGTCGCCGAGCTGGAAGCCCTCCTGCTCGAGCATGTCGCCGTAGGTCGCGGCGAGGCCCGGCACCGCGGTCCCGTTGAGCACGGTGACTTCGACGTCGCCCGGCTTCGGCGCGGCCGTCTTGCGCGCCTTGCCGCCTTTGCCGCCTCCCTCGTCGCCGCCGATGCCCTCGATCGCCGCATAGGCGCCGCCGGCGATCAGCAGCACGAACACGGCGAAGAGCGCCGCCAGGTAGCGCGGTTCGCCGAGCCGAGCGCGGTCGAGGCCGATCCCGCCGAGCCGCTCGCGCAGGCGCTCGCCGCGAGTCAGTTCGGGCAGGCCCGACTCGCGCCGCCGCCGCCGCTCCTCGCGCATCTCCTCCGCCCGGCGCTCGGCCTCTCGCGCCTCATCGGCCCTGCGCATCTCCTCCGCCCGCTCGGCCGCCGCCTCCGAGGTCGTCTCCTTGCGCTCCGCGTCGCGCTCGGGCGCCGAGCCGGCCCATTCGCGCAGCCGCCTGATGTCGCGCCCCTGCGAGAAAGAGAGCAGGGCGAGGACGGCCAGGCCGAGGAACGCGACCAAGCCCGCGAAGGCCCCGATTTCCTTAATCAGCTCCAAAAGACGGCTGCGAGAGGCTATCCGTCGAGTCCGACCGCCGCCGCGTCGCCGCCCGGAGCGGAGATCATCGCGACGACCCGCTCCGCCAGATCCGCCTCGTCCCCGGCCATGACCAGGTGCTCGAGCGAGTTGAGCGTCGCCTCCACCCAATCGGGGTCGAGCGGCATCTCGCGCACGGCGCGGTGGATCCGTTTCGCCGCCGTCGGCTGCAGGTTCTCGCTGGTTCCGACCAGCTCCTCGTGCAGCTTCTCGCCGGGGCGCGGCTGCGTGAACTCGATCGCGATCTCGGCCCCCGGCTCGTAGCCGGCGAGGCGGATCATGTTGCTCGCCAGGTCGACGATCTTGACCGGCTCGCCCATGTCGAGGACGAAGACTTCGCCCTTGCCGGCGCCGATGTCGCCGGCGCGGATCACGAGCTGCACGGCCTCGGGGATCGTCATGAAGTAGCGGCTCATCTCGGGGTGCGTGACGGTGACCGGGCCGCCCCGCTCGATCTGGTTGCGGAAGATCGGCACGACGCTGCCCGAGGAGGCGAGCACGTTGCCGAAGCGGACGCTCGCGAAGCGGGTGCCGGGGTGCTTGTGCGCGGCCGCCTCGACGATCCACTCGGCCATCGCCTTGGAGGCGCCCATCACCGTCTTCGGGTTGACCGCCTTGTCGGTGGAGATCAGGACGAAGCGCTCGACCCCGGAGGCCGCCGCGGTGTCGGTCGTCACCCGGGTCGCGATCGCGTTGTTGCGCACCGCCTCGAGCGGGTTGGCCTCCATCAGCGGCACGTGCTTGTAGGCGGCGGCGTGGAAGACGACACTCGGCTTGAAGCGCTGCATCGTCTCCAGCATGCGGTGCGGCTCCTTGCAGTCGGCGAGGACCGCCTCGACGCTCGAGAAGTGGCGCTCCTCGACCATCTCGCGCTCGATCTCGAAGAGGTTGTCCTCGGCGTGGTCCAGCATCACCAGCAGGCGCGGCCCCACCCGGGCGATCTGACGGCAGAGCTCGGAGCCGATCGAGCCGCCGGCGCCGGTGACGAGCACGATGCGGTCGCGCAGGTAGGCGCCGACCCGGTCGAGCTCGACGACGATCGGGTCACGGCCCAGCACGTCCTCGACCTGCACCTCGCGCAGCTGCTTGTTGAGCTGGACGCCGCCGCGCAGCAGCTCGAAGACGGTCGGCAGGGTGCGGACGCGGATCTGGCGGTCGCGACAGGCGGCGACGACCTTGGCCCGCAGCGTCCCGGGCGCCGAGGGGATCGCGATCACGACCTCGTCCGGCTCGGTCTCGTCGAGGATCTTCTCGATCTCGTCGGTGCGGCCGAGGACCTTGAGGCCGAGCATCCGCATGCCGCGCTTGCGGGCGTCGTCGTCGACGAAGCCGATCGCGGTCACGCCGAGGTTGGGGTTGAGCTGCAGCTCGCGGACCACCATCTGGCCGCCCGAGCCGGCGCCCACGACCAGGACCTCATGCTTGGGTAGGCGATGACCGTGGGCGGGGCGCTCGACGATCAGCCGCACGGCGAGCCTGGCGCCGGCGATCAGCAGCGCCGTAAGGACGAAGTCCATGATCGCCACCGAGCGCGGCAGGTCGGGGCCGAACGGCCGCAGCACCGTGAAGAGGACGACGAGCAGGGCGCTCGCCACGGCGACCGCGCGGACGATCGTCAGGAAGTCGCGGCCGCTGACGTAGCGCCACCACTTCTGGTAGAGCCCGAAGGCGGCGAAGACGGCGACCTTGCCGACCGCGACGAAGCCGACCGCCTGCGTGAACATCTCCTCGTAGCGGGGCGGCATGCCGCGCGTCGCGTCGAGGAAGCGGAGGCGGAAGGCGAGGTAGAAGGCGAGCGCGACGAGCGCCGCGTCGGCCATCACCTGCAGGACCCGGTTGCGGTAGACGGGGTGGTTCAAGCGGCCCATGGAGCCCCACCGAGTCTAGTTCCTGTTCGGCGCGATCCCTACAATGCCCCGCTCGCGCATGCTCCCGCTCGCCAGCGTCACCGACTTCTTCCTGGACCCGATCGTCAACGCGGGGACCGACTTCATCAGCAGCACCGGCCTGCCGGCGGTGTTCGTCCTGATGGCGCTCGAGTCCGCCTGCCTGCCGGTGCCAAGCGAGGCGATCATGCTGTTCGCCGGCTCCAGCGTCGCCGCCGGCGAGCTCTCGATGTTCGGCATCGTCGCCGCCGGCGTGCTCGGCAACCTGGTCGGCTCCTGGGCCGCCTACGCGGTCGGCTACTACGCGCGGCTCGACCTGCTGGAGAAAAACCGGCTGATCCACCTGCCACCGAAGTACCTCAAATGGGCCGACGACTGGTTCGAGCGCTACGGCGACGCGACGGTCTTCTTCACCCGCATGCTGCCGATCATCCGCACCTTCATCTCGCTGCCGGCCGGCGTCGCGAAGATGCCGTTCTGGCGCTTCACCGTCCTGACGCTGATCGGCTGCATCCCCTGGGTCCTGATGCTGGGCCTGATCGGCGAGGCGGTCGGCAAGAACTGGGAAGAGTGGCGCGACCACCTTCACTACCTCGACTACGCGGTCGTCGCGGCGGTCCTGATCGGCGGGATCTACCTGCTGATCCGCCGCCGGCGCGGCGGCGGCCCGGGCTCGGCGCCGGAGCCGGCGGGCGAAGAGCGCCCGGCAAAGCCGGTCTCCTCGGCCGCCGACGCTTGAGCGCGCCCGCCGACGGCGCGGTCCCCGCGCGGCGGGCCGCGATCCTCGGCGTCGTTCAGGGGCCGGCCGAGCTGCTGCCGGTCTCCAGCTCGGCGCACATCGTGCTGCTCCCGTGGCTCGCCGGCTGGCGCTGGGAGGAGCTCGACCCGGAGGTGCGCAAGAGCTTCGAGGTCGCCCTCCATGCCGGCACGGCTGTCGCGCTGCTGATCGGCCAGCGGCGTGAGATCGGCGAGGAGCTGCGCTCCTTCGACCGCCACCGGGCGCTGCTGCTCGCCCTCTCGTTCCTGCCCGCGGCGATCGTCGGCTACGCCTTCGAGCGGCAGATCGAGCGGCGGCTCGGCGGGCCGGGATCGACGGCCGTCGGGCTGCTGGCCGGCTCGGCGGCGATGCTGGCGGCCGACGCGCGACCCCAGCAGCGGGGCAGGGGCGAGGCGACGCCAGCCGACGGGCTGACGCTGGGCGTCGCCCAGGCGGCGGCGCTCGCCCCCGGCGTCTCGCGCAACGGGATCACGCTCGCGGCAGCGCGCTGGCGGCGCTTCTCGCGCGACCAGGCCAACCTGCTCTCGCGGACGATCGCCCTCCCAGTCATCGTCGGCGCGACGGCGCTCAAGGGCGCGCGGCTCTGGCGGCGCGGCGCCTCTCCGGCCCTGCGGCGGTCGATGGCAATCGGGGTCGGAGCCTCCTTCGCGTCGACCCTCGCCTCGCAAAGGCTCATCCGCCTGGTCGAGCGCGACAAGGCGCTGTGGCCATACGCGGCCTACCGAGCGGCGCTGGCCGGTTTGGTTCTGCGCAAACTGCGTGGCTAGCGAAGCCCGCTTGGATGAAAGAATCGCCGACGTGAGCGACGCGGACGCCTACGCGAAGGCTGGGGTCGACCAGGGTGCGGCCGACTCGGCAGTCGCCGGCCTGGTCCGGGCGCTCGGCGCGATCGAGCTCGGCCGGCCGTCCCGGCAGGTGCCGCTGCCGGGCCACTACGCGAGCGTCATCCGGATCGACGAGCGGCTCGGGATCGCGCTCTCCACCGACGGCGTCGGCACGAAGCTCCTGGTCGCCGAGCAGCTCGGGCGCTTCGACACGGTCGGCATCGACTGCGTCGCGATGAACGTCAACGACGTGATCTGCGTCGGCGCCGAGCCGCTGGCGATGCTCGACTACATCGCGATCGAGCGGGCCGACCCGGAGGTCTGCGAGCAGATCGGGGTCGGGCTGGCGCGCGGCGCGGAGCTGGCGGGGATCGAGATCCCCGGTGGCGAGCTGGCGCAGCTCGGCGACATGGTGCGGGGCTTCGACGTGGCCGGCGCCTGCTTCGGCACCGTGGCGCTCGACGCGGTCGTCGACGGCTCCGCGGTGCGCCCGGGCGACGCGGTGATCGGGCTGCCCTCCTCCGGCATCCACTCGAACGGCTACACGCTGGCGCGCGCGGCGCTCGACGGCCTCTCGCTCGGCGACGACCCCGAAGGGCGGCTCGGCCAGCCGCTCGGCGAGGCGCTGCTGGAGCCGACCGAGATCTACGTCAAGCCCGTGCTGGAGCTGCTGCGCTCCGAGGTCGACGTGCGCGGCCTCGCCCACATCACCTCGGGCGGCCTCGGCAACCTGCTGCGCCTCGCCTTCGAGGGCGGCTTCGAGATCGACGACCCGCTGCCCGTGCCGCCGATCTTCGCGCTGGTCGCCGAGCGCGGCGCTGTGTCCAGCAGGGAGATGAATGAGGTCTTCAACATGGGCTGCGGCTTCTGCTGCGTCGTCGCCGCCGAGGACGAGCCCGCCGCGTTGGAGCTGCTGCGCCGCCACTACCCAGCGGCGAAGCGGGTCGGCAGGGCCATCGAGGGATCGCGCGAAGTCCTGCGGGGATGACCGCCCAGCCCTCCAGCTCGATGATCGGCACGCTGCTCTCCAGCCGCTACCGGCTGGAGGCGAAGCTGGGCAGCGGCGGCATGTCGACCGTCTACCTGGCGCGCGACGAGACGCTCGACCGCCCAGTCGCCGTGAAGGTCATGCATCGCGAGATGTCCGAGCAGGAGGACCAGCTGCAGCGCTTCCGCCAGGAGGCGCGCGCCGTCGCCAAGCTCTCCCACCCCAACGTCGTCTCGGTGATCGACGCCGGCGAGGACGGAGGTCACCCCTACATCGTCTTCGAGTACGTCAAGGGCGAGACGCTGAAGCAGCGGGTCAAGCGCGAAGGCGCCCTCGACACCCAGGACGCGATCGCCTACGCGATCGAGGTGGCGCGCGGCCTCGGCGTCGCGCACGGGCGCAACATGGTGCACCGCGACATCAAGCCGCAGAACGTCCTGATCGACGAGGAGGGCCGCGCCAAGCTGACCGACTTCGGGATCTCGCGGCAGCTCGAACAGGACGGGGTGACCGCGACCGGCCGGGTGCTCGGCACGACCGACTACGTCGCGCCGGAGCAGGCGATGGGAAAGCCCGTCGACCCGCGCTCCGACGTCTACTCGCTGGGCGTCGTGCTCTACGAGATGCTGGTTGGGCAGGTTCCGTTCAGCGCCGACAGCCAAGTCGGCGTCGCGATGAAACACGTCAACGAGGAGCTGCCTGACGTGCAGCGGCGCCGGCCCGAGGTCTCGGCGGCGGTCGCGCTGGTGGTCGAGCGGGCGACCGCGAAGGACCCGGCCGAGCGCTACCAAACGGTGGCCGAGATGGTCGACGACCTCGAGACGGCGCTGGAAGTCGAGGCGGCCAGGGCAGGCTCGACGACGGGCGAGGCGACGAGCGTCCTGGAGGCGGTGCCGCCTCCCAAGCGCAAGCTCTCGCGCCGTTCGCGCCTCTCGTGGGCCGCGATCCTGGCGCTCCTGGTGGTCGGCGGCGGCGCCCTGGTCGCGGTGCAGCTGATTTCGAGCGGCATCGGCGGTGGTGGCGCCAACGAGGGCAAAGGGGCGCCGGTCCCGATCGTCTCGGCGACGGACTACGACCCGCAGGGCGACGGCGAGGAGGGCAGCGACACCGTCGACCTGGCCGCCGACGGCAACCCGACCGGCACCGCCTGGGAGAGCGAGCACTACGACGGCGACTCCTTCGTGGAAATCAAGACCGGGCCGGAGCCGGGCGTCGGCGTCTACGTGACGGCGTCCTCTCCGGCGCGGCCCGAGCGGATGATCGTCCGCTCGCCGACCCCCGGCTGGGACGCCAAGGCCTACGCCGCCGCGGACGGCCCGCCCGAGGACCTCGAAGGCTGGGGCGAGCCGGTCGGCGAAGTCGCGGGTGCGGACGGCACCGAGGAGATCGACCTGCGGGTGCGGCAGCCCTCGACCTACTTCCTGCTCTGGTTCACGAGGCCCTCGGAATCCCGCGACCAGGCAGGCCGCTACCAGGTCGAGGTCAGCGACATCAAGCTGCTGGGCTGAGCGCGATAGCGTTCGCCATTGGTGAAGGAGGTCGCGACCAATAAGACCTTTCGCGACTGGGTGCTCGGGAATCCGCTGTTCGTCGCGGGTGCGGTCGGCCTCCTCGTGTACGCGGAGCTGCGGATACCTGCCGAACTCTTCTACCGCAGCTTCGGCGTCTCTGCCGACGCCGCCGGCTACGGGACGATCGACGTCGTGTTGCAGCAGTCGGTGCAGCTGCTGACCCTCTACCTGTTGGTGGGGGCTCTCTGGGCGGTCGGCTTTTCCGTCGTGCTCTACCCGACCGTGGTCACCGCCCAGACCCTCGCCCTGCGCGGCGACTCTTCGAGCTGGCTCGTCGGCGTCGCCTACGCGGTGCCCCTGGGCGGGCTCCTGCTGGCGGTTGGCGCGGCGGCCGTCGGCTGGTGGCCCCTGACCGCGGTCGGGATCGCGATCATCGCGCTTGCCCTCCTCCTGCCGGCCGCCGTGTTCAAGAAGGCTTGGCGCGAGAGGCGCGAGGCGGCGCGCCAGGCCAGGGGGCTGGCTCACGCCGTCGTGCTGGGAGGTCTCGCCTTCAGCGCCTCCGTCCTCCTGATCGTCTCCCTCGCCGAAGCCGGCCCGAGCGCCAACGGGGTGAAGAACGGCTTCTCGTCGAGCTTCCCCCTCTATCCCTGGCACGCGGACCACGTCTCGGTCGCGTGGAGGTCCGAGAGCCCCGACCTGGACCTCTCCGACTGCACCGAGGTGATGTACCTCGGAGAAGACGGGCGGCGGGTCCTGCTCTACGACGTTCGGCGCGAGCGAACCCTGCGGCTCAACTCCAACATGGTGGAGCTGTCCTTTCCCGACGACTGCTACTAGAACCGGTGCGAGCGCGCCTTCTCGTAGCGCTCGCAGGCGAGGTCGACGAGGCGGTCGCACAGCCGCGGGTAGGGCAGCCCGCTTGCCTCCCAGAGCTTCGCGTAGACGCTTGTCTGGGTGAAGCCGGGCATCGTGTTGATCTCGTTGACGAGGATCGCGCCGTCGGGCTCGACGAAGAAGTCGCAGCGCGCCAGTCCCGAGCAGCCGCCCAGGGCGAACGCCTCGACGGCCAGCTCGCGCAGGCGGGCGGCCTGCGCGTCGGGGATCTCGGCGGGCACGACGAGCTCCATGCCGCCCTCGCCGTACTTCGTCTCGTAGTCGTACCAGTCCGCGTGGGCGACGACCTCGCCCGGCAGCGACGCCTCCGGGCGCTCGTTGCCGAGCAGCGAGCACTCGACCTCGCGCCCGTGCGCGGAAGCCTCGACGATGACGCGGGGGTCGTGGCGCAGCGCCAGCTCGACCGCTCGGTCGAGTTCCTCGCCGGCGCCGTCGACCTTGCTGATCCCAACGCTCGAGCCCAGTCGCGAGGGCTTGACCCAGAGCGGCGATCCCATCGCCGCGCAGCGCTCGCGCCAGCCGTCCTCGCCGACCGCGACGAACTCGACCTGCGGCAGCCCATGCTGGGCGCAGAGCCGCTTCAGGGTCAGCTTGTCCATGCAGATCGCCGAGGCGAGGACGTCGGAGCCGACGTAGGGGACGTCGAGCCACTCGAGCAGCCCCTGGATACAGCCGTCCTCGCCGAACGGCCCGTGCAGCGCCGGGAAGACCACGTCGGCGCCGAGCAGCCCGCTGCCGGGCGACAGGGCGACAGGGCCGCCGTCCCAGTCCCAGGAGCCCTCGCGGCCGATCGTCACCCGCACCGCTTCGTGCCCCGCCTCCTCCAGGCCGTTCGCGACGGCGGCGCCCGACTGCAGCGAGACCTCGTGCTCGGACGAGCGGCCGCCGCACAGCACCGCGACCCTCATTCGCCTTCCCCTTCCGGTTCGACCGTCCCGGCGGCGCGCTTGCCGACCACGATCGTCACGCTCGCCCCCGGTTCGATTTCCGACCCAGGCGGCGGGAACTGGTCGGTGACCCGGCCGATCTGCGGTTCGACTTCGGTCGCCTGTTCGGTCACGCTCGGGTCGAGGCCCGCCGCGCGCAGCGCTTCCACCGCTTCGCGCCGTTCGTCGCCGATCACGTTCGGCACGGTCACCTGCTCTTCGCCCGCCGAGACGACGACGGTGACGGCCGAGCCGCGCGGCAGCTCGGAGCCGGCGCTCGGCGACTGACGTATGACCTCCCCCGCGGATGCCGAGCTTTCTTCCTCTTCGACGTTCGGCGAGAGGCCGCGTGAGCGGATCTGCTCGACCGCGAGGGAGCGCTGCGTGCCGACCAGGACCGGCACCTTGATCAGCCTCGGCCCTTTCGAGACGGTCAGCACGACGGTCGAGCCGCGCGTGGCCGTCGAGCCGCCGGAAGGGCTCGACTTGATCACGAGCCCGGCTTCGACGTCTTCGGAGTTGAGCTTGCGCACCAGCGGCTGGAAGCCCGCCTCCTCCAGCGCGGCGACCGCCTCTTCCTGCGTCTCGCCGGCGGTCCCGGGGACCTTTGCCGAGCCGGGCCCGGCGCTGACGGTCAGCGCCACCTTCGGCTTCGAGCAGAAGAAGCTGAGGAGCGCGCAGTCGAGCGAGGCCTCGCCGGCGCTCGGGTCCTGCTCGAGCACGGTCCCCGCCGCCACGTCGCGCCGCACGCGGTCGACCTCCCCGACCGTGAAGCCGTTCTGCTCGAGCAGCGGGATCGCCACGTCGAGCTGCTCGCCGGTCACCCCGGGCACCTCGGTGTTCGTGTCGCGGGTCAGCGCCAGCCCGGCGAGGATCCCGAGCAGGACCGCGATCGCGACCAGGGCCCAGAGCCAGCGGCTGCGCCGTCGTTCCTCCTCGACCGCCTCGGCGGCGGCCGCCTCCTCCGGCCCGACCGCCGGCGCCGGCAGCGAGGCGAGCGCGGCGGTGCCCTGCCCGGCGGCTCCCGGTTCGCGCAGGGCCGCGTCGAGCGCGGCGATGAACGCCTCGGCGCTCTGGAAGCGCTGCCCCGGGTCCTTCTCCAGCGCCCGCATCGTCACCGCGTCGAGGGCCGGCGAGACGCTGGGGTTGATCGAGCTGGGCCGCTGCGGCATGTGCGAGACCTGCTTCATCGCGATCGCCACCGCGGAGTCCGCCTCGAACGGGACCCGCCCCGTCAACGCCTCGTAGAGGATCACCCCGACCGCGTAGAGGTCGGAGACGGCGGTCACTTCCTGCCCTTGGGCCTGCTCCGGGGAGAGGTAGTGAGGAGTGCCCATCACCGAGCCGACCTGGGTGATCTCGGAGGCCCCGGCGCGGGCGATGCCGAAGTCGGTGACGGTCGCCTTGCCTTCGGCGTCGACGATCACGTTCTGCGGCTTCAGGTCGCGGTGCACGACGCCGTGCCGATGGGCGAACCCAGCCGCCTCGAGGACCTGCCGGACCAGCCCGGCCGCCTGCTCGGAGGTCAGCCCCTGGTCGATCAGCTCCTTCAGCGATCGGCCCTCGAGCAGTTGCATCGCGATGTAGTAGGTGCCGTCGACGTCGCCGCGGTCGAAGACGGCGACCACGTTGGGGTGCTGGAGGCCGGCGGCCGCCTCGGCCTCGCGGCGGAAGCGCTCGACGAACTCGCGATCCTGGGCGAAGCGGCGGTGGAGGACCTTCAGCGCGACCTGACGCTGAAGGTGCGCGTCCTCGGCCAGCCAGACGTCGGCCATGCCGCCCGAGCCGAGCCGGCGCAGCAGCCGGTAGCGCTGGTCGACGACGCTGCCCTCGGTCACCTCAAGCACGAGCGCCCCCTTCTATCTCATTCATCGTCGATCAACGCTTCGGCGACTTCGCGGAAGATCGGCGCGGCCAGCTCGCCGCCGAAGGAGTCCGTGCACTCGACCGTCGCGGCGATCGCGATCTCCGGATCGTCGGCGGGGGCGAAGCCGATGAACCAGGCCTGGTTGTCGCCGCCGCCCACGCAGCTCTCGTTGAACGGGGTTTCCGCCGTCCCGGTCTTGCCCGCGACCGCGACGCCGGGGATCGCGGCGTTGGTCCCCGTGCCTTCGCTGACCACGCCTTCCATCGCGTCGGTCAGCGCCGCCGCCGTCTCCTCCTCCATCGGCTGGCTGTAGCGGGACGGGTCGAGCCGCTCGGTCACCCGGCCGTCGGGGTCGACGACGCGGCTCCAGATCTGCGGCTTCATCAGCGTGCCCTCGTTGGCGACAGCGGCGGCCACCAAGGCCATCTGCAGCGGGGTCACCGCCAGCCGCTCCTGGCCGATCGCGATCCGCGCCACGTCGACCGGGTCGCCGCGGCCGAGCAGATCGCGCCCTTCGAAGACGCCGCTGCGGTAGACCTGATCGTCGGGCAGGTCGATCGCCGGGGTCGAGCCGAAGCCGAAGCGGTCCATGTAGTCGAAGAGCGGGTCGGAGCCGATCTTTTCGCCGAGCTGGGCGAACCAGGTGTTGACCGATCCGGTCAGCGCCGGTTCGAGCGGGATCGACCCGTAGGAGGCCCCGTCGGCGTTGGCGAGCGGCTGCCCCTGCACCTCGATCGTGCTCGGCGCGTCGATCGTCGAGTCGAGGGAGATCGTGCCGGTGTCGAGCCCGGCCGCGGCGGTCACCACCTTGAAGGTCGAGCCGGGGGGGTACTGCCCCTGCGTGGCGCGATTGAGCAGCGGCGATTCGACTTCGTTCTGGTTCAGCTCGGTCAGCTCGGAGGGCACCCGGTTGGGGTCGTATGGCGGGTTGGAGGCCATCACGCGGACCCGGCCGCTGCTCGGCTCGATCGCGACGACCGCGCCGAAGCCGGCCGCTTCCAGCGCGCCGAGCGCCAGCCGCTGCGCTTCGGGATCGAGGTTGGTGACGACGTCGTTGCCCTCCTGCGCCTGGCCGCGCAGCTCGTCGAGCAGCGAGACGAACTCCGACTCGTTGCCGACCAGCGCGTCGTTGTGGAATTGCTCGAACTCGGTGTCGCCCTCGCGGACGAAGCTGTATCCGATCGGGTGCCCGAAGAGCGACCCTTCGGGGTAGCGCCGCACGTAGCGCAGGTTGTCGCCGCGGCCCTTGGCGACCGAGCGGGCGATCACGGTCCCGTCGGCGGCGAGGATGCGGCCGCGCTCGATCCGCTGCTGCTCCAGCAGCGGCCGCTTGTTGGCCGTCTTTTCCTTCAGCGCCTCGGCGTCGAAGACCGACCAGTAGGAAGTGAAGCCGACCAGGACCGCGAAGAGGACGACGATCAGGCCGAACAGCTTGACGATCTGGCCGTTCATCGCTCAGGCCGGCTCCGGGACGAGCGGGCCGGTCCGGGCCGCGGCCGTCGCCTCGCGGCGGGCTCGGTCGGAGACGAGCAGCAGCAGCGCCAGCAGGACGAAGTTGGCGACGATCGAGCTGCCGCCGTAGCTAACGAAGGGCAGCGTCACCCCGGTGAGCGGGATGACGCGCGTGACGCCGCCGATGATCACGAAGGCCTGGATCGCGAACACGGCGGTCAGGCCCGTCGCCAGCAGCTTCGAGAAGCCGTCGTCGGCGAGCAGCGCGATCTTGAAGCCGCGCGCCGCGAAGAGCAGGTAGGCGAGGATGAGGGCGCAGGCGCCGAAGAGGCCGACCTCGTTGACGATCAGCGAGTAGATCGTGTCGGTGTGGGCGGCCGGCAGGAGCGCGTCGTTCGTGCCGGGAATGGTGATCAGCGCCTGCCCGAAGCCAACGCCGAAGAGACCGCCGTCGGCCTGGGCGAAGATCGACTGCAGGATCTGGTAGCCGGTGTTGGAGGGGTCTTGGTAGGGGTCGAGCCAGATCCGGATCCGGTCGTGGACGTGGGGCACGGTCGAGGCGAAGAACCAGGCGCCGGCGAGGAACATCGCCATCCCGATCGCGACGAAGGAGAAGCGGGCGGTGGCGACGTAGAGCAGCGCCAGGAAGGCGGCGAAGAACATCAGCGAGCTGCCGAGGTCGCGGATGAAGACGAGCATGAACATCGCCGCGCCCCAGACGACCAGCAACGGCCCGAGGTGCTTGAGCGGCGGCAGCGTCAGGCCGAGGACGCGCCGCGCGCCGACGACCAGCATCTCGCGGTGCTCGCGCAGGTAGCTGGCGAGGAAGACGACAATGCAGATCTTCGAGAACTCGGCCGGCTGGAAGGCGAGCGGGCCGAGCTTGACGCCGAGGTAGGCGCCGTTGACCTGCTGGCCGATTCCCGGCAGCCGCGGCGCCAGCAAGAGCAGCAGGCCGGCGATCGCGATCGTGTAGCGGTAGCGCTCGAGCACCTCGTAGTCGCGCAGGAAGTGGATCGCCAGGGCAAAGAGGACGAGGCCGAGCACGAACCAGTTGGCTTGGTCGCGGGCCAGGTCGGCGTCGATGCGGTAGACCATCACCAGGCCGAAGGCGGTCAGCAGCGCCGCGAGCGGGAAGAGGTAGGGGTCCGCGTTGGGGAGGCGCAGCCGCAGGTAGATGTGCGCGGCGAGGCAGACCGCCAGGAAGTAGGCCCCGTAGACCAGGCTGAGGTCGCCGACCCGGGCCTGCTCGGAGGCGAAGACCGCGGCGAACCCGGCGCTGAGCAGCAGCGCCACCGGCACGAGCGCGACGAGCTCGCGGTTGCGGGCGCTCCTCACGGAGCGCCCGCCGCGGGCGGGTTTCCGGCAGGGCTCCTCAGCTGCGCCCGCTCGATCTCTTCGATCAGCGAGACGGCGTCCTCGCGCGAGCGCAGCTCGTGTCCGGTGACCGCGGCGCGGCGCCTGCCGGTCAGCGCGGTCGTTTGGAGCGGGCTCGCGTAGCGCTCCTCGTAGAGGTCGAGCCCGAGCGGCAGCTCGTAGGGAAGGCCGCGGTAGAGCGCGACCCGGCCAGCCTCGTCGGTGCCGAGAAACCAGACCTGACGGCTCGCGTACCAGCCACCCGCGACGAGCGCGACGACGAGGACGAGCGCGGCCAGCGCCTTGGCGGCGGTGCGCAAGGGCCGTCGGCGCGGCTGGGAGGCGAGCTGTTCGCGACGCTCCCGGGCGGCCGCCGCCGCGGCGCGGCGGCGTACCTCGGTCGCGGTCAGGCCAGCCTCCTCGGCGGCGCTGCCGACCAGCGTCGCGTCGCCGGCGTCGTCGTTGGAGGCGGCGCGGCGCGGCGCGGCGGCGTCCTCCAGCCGGAAGGCGTGCGCCGTG
>DASQDJ010000214.1:0-7116 GCA_035634215.1 Solirubrobacterales bacterium
TGAGGGCTTCGGCCGTTGGGCGCGCACCCTGGAGATGCTCGAGTCCGAGGTCTCCCTCTACATCGAGAACACCGCTGGCGGCGAGAACGCCGTCGCGCGCCGCTTCGACGACCTCGGCCGGCTCTGGGAGGCGATCGCCGGCGACCGGCACGGCGTCGAGCTCGGCTTCTGCTTCGACACCTGCCACGCCCACGCGGCGGGCGAGGAGCTGGCCGACGCGGTCGAGCGGGTGCGCTCGATCTGCGGCCGCGTCGACCTCCTGCACGCGAACGACTCGCGCGACCCGGCCGGGACCGGAGCCGACCGCCACGCGAACCTCGGCCGCGGGCAGATCGAGCCCGAGGCGCTGCGGGCGATGATCGCGAGCTGCGGCGGGCCGGTCGTCTGCGAGACGCCCGGAGGGGCCGCAGAGATGCGGGCCGACCTCGAGTTCGTGCGGGCGGCGCTCGGCGTGTAGCGGCTAGCGGCTAGCGGCTAGCGGCTAGCGGGCCTAGACCCTAGGACCGCTTGGTGCAGTAGCTGCTCTCGAAACCGGACTCGATCTCGGTCAGCTCGATCTCGACGATCGTCTTGCCCGGTTCGTAGGTCGATTTCGCCCGTTCCCATTCGCCGCGAAAGAGGCCCTTCCAGGCGCCGCTGTTGAAGCGGATCTTCCTCCCGCTCGGATTCGCAAGCTTGCCCCATGCGGACTTGTTGACTTTGTACTTGTCGCCTTTGATCCTCAGGTCGCCCAGGTACTGGTTGGCCGAGGCCAGCACGCATTCGTAGAACCCGGTGGGGGGCAGCTTGGCGGCGGCCGGCGCAGGCAGGGCCAGCGCGGCGAGCAGCGCCGTCGCGGCGAGGAGGGTGACGATGCGCTTGGCGGACGAAGTCATGCCGGGACTTATATCTGACAGAGTCGCGACGCGATGAGGCTCTGCAGATTCGAGACGGCGGCGGGCACGGCGGCGCTCGGCGTCGTCGGCGGGAACGAGGTCGCGGACCTCTCGGAGTCCGGGCTGGCCCCCGAACCGGCGGCGGCGCTCGACGAGGCGGGCCGCGAGCGGGTCGCGGCGCTGGCCGGGGAGGCGCCGTCGCTGCCCCTGAACGAGGTGCGGCTGTTGGCGCCGGCGGTGCCGCGCAAGTACCTGGCGATCGCGCTCAACTACGCCGAGCACGTCGCCGAGCTCGGCCTGGAGCGGCCCGAGGTTCCGACCTTCTTCAACAAGCAGGTGACCTGCGTGGTCGGCCCCGATGCCGACGTCCACATGCCGCGCGTGTCGACCTTCCTCGACTACGAGGCGGAGCTGGCGGTCGTGATCGGCCGTCGCTGCCGCCATGTCTCGCCCGAGGACGCGCCCGGAGTCATTGCCGGCTACACCTGCGCCAACGATCTCAGCGTCCGTGACTGGCAGGGCAGGGCGAAAACGATGACGATCGGCAAGTCGTTCGACACGCACGGCCCGCTCGGACCGTGGCTGGTGACCGAAGACGAGCTCGGCGACCCGCACGATCTGCGCATCCGCGGCTGGTTGAACGACGAGCCGCGCCAGGATTCGAGCACCTCCGAAATGGTGTTCAGCTGCTTCGAGCAGGTCTCCCACCTCTCCGAAGCCTTCACGCTGGAGCCGGGCGACGTGATCGCCACCGGCACCCCGTCGGGCGTCGCGCTCGGCCGCCAGCCGATCCGGGACCACCTGCTCAAGGTCGGCGACACCTTTCGCGTCGAGATCGAGGGGATCGGGGAGCTGTTGAACACCGTGGTCGAGGAGCCCGAGGGGTTCGTCGCGGCCTAGGATCGGTCGATGGACGAGCGTGGCCGCGCGGCGCACCTGAACCTCGTGGAGAGCTCGCGGCGGCTCTTCGAGCTCGACTCGGGCGCGGCGGTCGAGGCCGGGGAGGGCTGTCTGCTGGGGGCGGGGAGCGCGTCACACCCGGTGATCTCGAATGCCGCCTTCCGCGCCGACGACCGGCTCGACCCAGACGAGCTGATCGAGCGGGCGCGGGGGTTCTTCGGCGCCCGCGGGCGCAGCTTCGCCGTGTGGGCGCGGGCCGGGATCGAGGAGGATCGCGACCTGGTCGCCGCCCTCGAGGGCGGCGGGGCGCGGAAGGTCTTCGCGATGCCGGAGATGGTGCTCGACCGCCGGCCAGGCCCGTGTCCGCCTCCGGACGACGTGGAGCTGCGCAGGGTCACCTCGCCCGAGGACGCCGAGGCTTATTGGCAGGTGGCGGCCGACGCCTACGCGACGAACGGCTTCCCGCAGGAAGTGTTCGCCTTCTACGACCGCCACGACGGCCTCTGGGCCGACGGCGTCGCAACCTTCCTGGCGCTGCTCGACGGCCGCCCCGCAAGCATCGCGATGACCATCGTCAACCATGGCGTGGCGGGCATCTATTGGGTCGGTACCCGACAGGACGCGCGTGGCCGGGGACTGGGGCCGGTCCTGACCACGGCGGCCGTGGAGGCGGGGTTCGAGATGGGGGGCGAGACCATCGCCCTGCAGGCCTCCCCGCTCGGCCGGCCGATCTACGAGCGCATGGGCTTCGAGGCGATCTACGACTACGAGCTGTACCTGTGCCCCGGGCTGGAGAAGCGCAGTTGAGCGTCAGGCTGGAGTTATTGTGCTAGTTTTTGTAGATAACTCGTATGACCTGAGCAACTGGAGAGCGGCATGTGCCCTTCAATACAGCTTTCGCCGAAAAACTACGCCCGCCTGCAGCAGCATGCACGTCCGTTCGACGACACTCCGGACATGGTCGTGGGACGGGTCCTCGACCACTACGAGCAGAGCGACGGAGCGGCATCGGCCGGGAATGCGGCCGCGGAGAAGGCGAGGGCCCAGGTCGGGACCCTCTTGCCGGAGAAGGAATATTGGATTCCGATCCTCGAAGCGCTGGACGAGCGAGGTGGTCGCGCCCCCGCGATAGAGGCGATCGAGCGAGTCGGCGAGCTCATGCGGGACCGGCTGGGAGAGGCAGAGCGCGGCGAGACCTCGACGGGAGAGATCCGCTGGCGCAATCGCACGCAGTTCGCGAGACTCCGCATGAAACAGCAAGGACTGATCGCGTCCGGCTCACCCCGCGGGATCTGGGAGATGACGGACCAGGGACGCGACTACCTCAAGCAGGCCGCCTGAGCAGCGAGGAAATGGCGAGGGTGGGAATCGAACCCACGACACCACGATTTTCAGTCGTGTGCTCTACCAACTGAGCTACCTCGCCTGGTGAGGGCGCGGCGGGCCGCGCAAGCCCGAAGGCTAGCGTCCGGCCGGGGATCTCGGCTGATTGCATGGCGCGATGCGAAGGACCGCTCCCGGAGTCGTGCTGACGGTGACCGCCCTGGCTGGTGCGATCGCCCTCTCGGGCGCCACGAGCGCCGACCGGCGAGTACCGAGCGGGATGCCCGGCCCCGTCCCGAGCTTCCTCGGGGGCGATGCGAGGGCGGTGCGGGTAGAGCGGCGCTGGCTGGCGCGAGCGAGGCCGCTCGGGCGCGAGGCGCCACCGTGGGCGCGACGCATGTACCGGCGATCGCTGCTCGTCCTCCGGGCCGCGACCGAGCCGCGCAGCGGCGCGGTGGTCGCCGGCGCCCGCCCGGGCTGGGCCTACGTGTGGCCGCGCGACGCCGGCGCCGTGGCGCTCGCGTTCGCGACCGCCGGCTACCGGCTCGAGGCGCGGCGGATCGCGCGCTTCCTGCTGCGGCTGGACCTCGAGGCGGCGGCGCGGTTCTACGCCGACGGCGAGCCGGTCCCCGGCCGGGAGGCCCAGGGCGACGCGGCGGGCTGGGTGGCGGTCGCGGCGCGGGCGGCCGGCGTGCCCGCCCGGATCGATACCGCGCTCTCCTGGCGCGACCGCGCCGACTACCAGGAGAAAGAGCCGGGCGAATACCTCGCAAACGCGATCGCCTCCGGCACGCCGCCTTCCCGCCTCCGAGCGCTATTCGCGACGGGCGCTAACCCGTCGCCGACCGCGGGCGCTTACCTGGTACGGCGCGCTGGCGATCCGGCGTCCGGTCTCGACACCGCGGCCGCCTGGGCGGTCGAGCCGTTCCCCCGGACGCGCCTCTACCCAATGCTGCGGGGCACGTTGCTTCAGCTCGCCGCCGCCAGCGGCCGGTTCGGCCTGCCCCCCTCGCAGGACTGGGACGGCGGCGAGGACCCCTGGACCGCGCCGACCGCCTGGACCGCCTATGGCCTCGCGGCGCTTGGCGAGCGCCGGGCGGCCCTGCACCTGATGGCGGCGCTGCGCCGTGCCGCGACGCCCGCCGGCCTCCTCCCCGAGCGGGTCGACGCCAGGACCGGCGCGCCCCGCTCGACTACCCCACTGGCCTGGTCCCACGCCTTCGCGGTGCTCGCCCTGCGCGAGCTCTGGCCTGAACGTCGGCGCACTTGACCACCCGCATAGGTGGTCAAGTGCAGCAGGGCCGCGCCAGAACGGGTTAGGGCCTAACCGATCGTCGCAAGCGCGGCGCTGACCGCTTCCTCGGGCGTCTCCACGGCGGCGACGCCCGGTGCCGACTCCATCGCCCCCTCGCCGCGCAGCGTCCAGCTGCGAAGCGCAACGACCGGGCGGCCGATCGCGCGCGCGAAGCCGATCTCCGACAACGTCCCCCATTCGCCGCCGATCGCGATGACCGCTTCGCCGGAGGAGACGACCGCGAGGTTGCGGCCGTGGCCGATCCCGGTCGCGACGACGTGAGAGCAGTGGCGGTTCGCGTCGGCCAGCTCGCTCGTCGGCAGGATGCCGATGACCTCGCCACCGGCTCCCGCGGCGCCTCGCGCCGCGGCCTCCATCACGCCGCCCAGGCCGCCGCAAACGACCGTCGCCCCCGCTTCGGCCAAGCGCCTCCCCACCTCCTCGGCGAGCCGCAAAGCGTCGGAGCCCTCCTCGCAGCGGCCGCTGCCGATCACCGCGACCTGACGCCGCCGCGCCGCGCCGCCGCCCCTGCTCACCGGCGGCCCGCCCGCATCGCGCCCATCAGCTCCAGCGCCCCGGCCTTGTGCAGCGGTTCGTTGAGGTTGCCGCACTTGGGGCTCTGCACGCAGGACGGACAGCCCGACTCGCACGGGCACTCGGCGATCAGCCGCTCGGCGTCGCCGAGCAGCCGCTCGAACTGCTCGTAGCCGCGCAGGGTGATCCCCACCCCGCCGGGGTGGCCGTCGTAGATGAAGATGGTCGAGCGGCCGGTCTGGAAGTGGACGTTGGTCGAGAGGCCGCCGATGTCCCAGCGGTCGCACATCGCGATCAGCGGCAGCACCGCGATCTGGCCGTGCTCGGTCGCGTGCAAGGCGCCGAGCAGCACGTCCGGTGGCAGCGAGCCGCTCAGCCGGTCGGGCAGCACGTACCAGAGCGCCTGGGTGACGAAGTGCTGCTCGGGCAGCTCCAGCGCGACGACGTCGATCGGCTCCTGGTCAGAGATCGAGACGCGCTGGAAGGCGATCACCTGCTCGCTCACCGAGACTTCCCCGAAGTTCAGCTCGACGCCGGAGGTCTGGCGCTGCTCGCGGACCTGCTCGATGTAGATGTCGGTCTCCTTCTTCGGCCGCGTGTACCAGTCGCCGTCGAAGCGGGAGACGACGGCCCGCCGCGCCTCGATGTCGAGCCGCTCGACCTCGTAGGAGCGGCCGAGGTGCAAGTAGACCGCGCCGGGGTGGATCGTCGTGAAGGCCCGCTCGGCCTCCACCATGCCGAGCATCTCGCCCGAGTCGCGCTCGATCACCGCGACCGCGTCGGCCGAGGCCGAGCGCAGCGGGATCTTGGCGGCGACGAAGCCGCTCTCGCGCGGCAGCAGCCGCTTGCCGGCGCGGCGCAGCTCGCCAGCGCCGGTCAGCCGCTCGGCCCGCTCGCGCCAGGCCGGCCCGAAGACCTCGTCGTCCTCAGCGCTGAGCGGCAGCTCGTAGGCGGCGGCGACCAGGTGACGGGCGGCGATCTGCTCGCTCTCGTGGTCGAGGATCGCCGCCTCGACCGGCCGCCCGATGAACTCGTCGGGGTGGCGGCAGAAGAACTGGTCGAGCGCGTCCTGGCCGGCGACGTAGACGGCGAGGCCCCGTCGCTGCCGCCCCGCGCGTCCCCACATCTGGCGCAGGCTGGCGACCGTGCCGGGGAAGGTGACGCAGATCGCCGCGTCGAGCTCGCCGATGTCGATCCCCAGCTCGAGCGCGTCGGTGGCGACCACCGCCAATAACTCCCCCTGCGCGAGACGCGCCTCGATCTCGCGCCGCTGCTGCGGCGTGTAGCCGCCCCGATAGGGAGCGATCCGCTCGGCCAGCTCGGGCTTGCCGCGGGCGACGAGGTTCTCGCGCGCGAAGCGCTGCATCAGCTCGATCCCGCGGCGGCTTTTCATGAAGCAGATCGTCCGCACGCCGTGGGAGACCAGCTCGGCGAGCAGGTCGGCGGCCTCCGAGAGGGCGGAGCGCCGCGTGCCGCTCGCCTTGTCGATCAGCGGCGGGTTCCACATCGCGATCTCACGGCCGCTGCGCGGCGCGCCGTCGTCGTCGACCAGCTCGAACGGCTCGCCGACCAGCCGCTCGGCCAGCTCGACCGGGTTGGCGATCGTCGCCGAGGCCAGCAGGAAGCGCGGCTCGGAGCCGTAGGCGCGGGCGATCCGCCGCAGCCGTCGCAGCACGTTGGCGACGTGGGAGCCGAGCACGCCGCGGTAGGTGTGCGCCTCGTCCACCACGACCCAGCCGAGGTTGGCGAGAAAGCTGCCCCAGCTCTTGTGGGTGGGCAGGACGCCGACGTGAAGCATGTCGGGGTTGGTGAGGACGAGGTTGGAGCGACGGCGGATCGCCGGCCGCTCCTCGCGCGGCGTGTCGCCGTCGTAGATCGCCTCGCGCAGGTTGGGCGGGCGCAGCGCCGCCAGCTTGCGCGCCTGGTCCTGGGCGAGCGCCTTGGTCGGGTAGAGGTAGAGCGCCCGGTCTTTGGGACGCGCCGCGATCCCGTTGAGAACTGGCAGGTTGAAGGCGAGGCTCTTGCCCGAGGCGGTGCCGCTGGTGATCACCAGGTTGGAGTCGGCGGCGGTCTCGAAGGCGCGCAGCTGGTGGGTGTAGAGGGAGTCGATCCCGACCCGCCCGAGCGCCTCGGCAAACCCTGGATGCAGCTCCGCCGGCAGCGGCGCCGGCCGCGACCGCCGCTCCTCTT
>DASQDJ010000215.1:0-4673 GCA_035634215.1 Solirubrobacterales bacterium
CCTCGCCGGCGAGGCCGGGTTGCACCCCGCGGCCGGGCTCTTCGCCGACGGTGTCCGCGCGGCCGGAATCCTCGGCCTACTGGCCCTGGCGCTGCTGGCGCTCGACGCCGTTCTCGGGGCGCTTCGCGGCGAGGAGCAGAAGCGGCGCGGCGCGACCTGGAGCCTTGCCGCGAGGCTCGGCCTCAGCGCCGCGCTGGTCTCGGCCGTCGTGCTGAGCGTCTCGACCGGCTGGGGCATGGTCGAAGCGACCGAGAACGAACGCGCCCTGACCCCACCCGACCGGCAGGTCACCGAGGTCAGCAGCGCCGCGCCGGGCGTCGGCGACGCCGAAGCCGACCTCGAGCTGGCGCGGCGCTTCGCCCCCGTCTTCGCCTTCGCCAGGGAGGAGCGCTGGGCGCCGACGAGCGTCGACGCCTTCGTCGCCGCGGCGACGCTCGAAGAGCCGTCGGGCGAGCGGTTGCCGGCCGGGAGCTTCGAGCTGCCCAGCCGCTGCCCCAAGGCCACCGAGTTCAACTGCTACGAGCTCAGCATCGGCTGCGACGAGGATGGGCGCCGGACCGTGGCGGCGGCGGCGCTCTGCGAGGGCGAGCTCCGCAGGCCGGGGCGCCTCTACCGCGACGGCGCGGTCTACGTGCGCGTGCTCAAGAAGGGCCGCCGCGGGCCCGCGACGCCGCGGAGCCTCTTCGCCGAGATCGGCCCGTTCCGCGACGAGCTGCGGACGCTGATCCAGTACTGGCTCTTCTACCCCTACAACGAATGGCGCACCCCGGTCTTCGCCGGCGAGCTGGTGCAGCGCCACGAGGGTGATTGGGAGGCGGTGACGATCGGCCTCGACGAGCGGCGCGAACCGCTCTTCCTCGCCGACTCGGCCCACTGTCACGGAACCTGGGTTCGCTGGGAGGAGACCGAGGCGACGACCAGGCTGCCGGGGCCGCGGACGCACCCCATCGTCGCCGTCGCCCGTGGGTCTCACGCCAACTACCAGGACCCCGACGAGAAGCGCTCGCCGGACTGGACCTCCTGCGCGAACGGGCCCGCGGGCGTCGCCAAGGCGATCAGCTACGCCTCCAACATCCGCGACGAAACGGAGTTCGGCTGGCTCTGGCACCCGCCCCCCCGCGGCTGGCTGCCAGCCGACGAGGGGCGCTCGCCGATGAGCTTCCCCGGTCGGTGGGGCGCCGAGGACCGCATGGCCCTCAAGAACTTCCGGACCACCGACCTGCACGAGGGGGACGCGCCGCGGACCCCCACCTTCCAAGCGCTGTGGCGCGACCCGGTGAGGACGATCTTCTGCGGCTCCTACGAGCCGCGCGAGTGCGGTTAGGCGCCCGCTTGCAGCATTTCTTGCTGCCGCCGGTACGGGTGCGATCCTCGGGAGACGTAACCGAAAGGACCTCCCGTGACCCTCATAGCAATCGTCTGCATAGTTGGATTGATCGCCGCCGTGGCCTATGCGGCCCTCAAGAAGGCCGCCGCCGACACGGCAGAGAGCCGGCTCCGCGAAGCCGAGGAGCGGCTGGCGGCGGCCGCCGATGCCGAGGCGGAGCTGGGGACGCTCAAGGTCGAGATGCGCGGCCGCGACGAGCGGCTTGCCGCCGAACAGCGAGCGATGGCCGATCGCGAGCGACAGCTGGCTGAGGTTCGGGCCGAGCAGGCCAAGGACCGGGAGACGGTTACCGAGCAGGCGGCCGAGCTGAAGCTGCTTCAGAAGAAGATCCACGAATTTCAGGAGAAGCAGGAAGACCTCGCGAGGAGCACCCTGGAGGCGGCCGGCAGCAATCGCCGCATCGAGACGACGCTCCTCGATTGGACGCGTCAGATCGCCAATCCGCAGGGCAGAGGCGCCTTCGGTGAGCTGGCCCTGCGCAACCAGTTGATCTCCCTTGGCCTCGAGGAAGGGCGCGACTTCGAGCGGCAGGCCCGCCCGGGGAGCGACGGCCTGCAGCGGGTCGACTTCATCGTGCAGGCAGGCGGCCCGACGGTTGCGATCGACTCGAAACTCGCCAACGATCCCGGTCTCAGCGGTCTTTCCGACGCGCTTGCCGCAGGCGACCCCGAGCGCCTGAAGCTCTTCGGGCGCAAACTGCGCGATCACGCCAAGGCGCTGGCCGCGAAGGACTACTGGCGTGAGCTGGAGCGCAGTCCAAGCCTGGCCCTGATGTACGTGCCGGTCGAGGGCGCTATGCACGCGCTCGGAGCGCTGGAGGAGTTCGACGCCGCCAAGTTCTTCAACACCCACCGCGTTTGCGTCATCACTCCCTCCCAGCTGGCACTCGCCCTGATCTTGATCGCCGAGCTCTGCCATGCCGAGCGCAAAGAGGAGCACGTCGAAGAGCTGCTCAGCCGCGGGCACGCGATGGCGGACGCCTTCTCGAAGTTCCTCGACAACTACGCCAAGCTCGGCAAGAAGCTGAACGAGTCCGTGAATCTGTTCAACGGCGGCGCCGGGATGGCGACGACCCACGGGCTGGTGTGGCAGCAGATCATCAAGCCATTGGCCGAGTTCACCCCGAGCAAGTCGATCGAGAGCGGCATCAAGGAGATCGAGCCGCCACGCGACGACGTGATCGATCTCGCCGAGCGCTACCGCGATGCGAGCGAGCAGATGGGCCAGAAGTCCGAAGCCGCCTGAAGCGCGTCGACGCCCGCCGCTGATCTAGGATTCGGCGCCCATCGCAAGCGACCCCCCGGAGGACCCGCCTTGGCCGTCGACACCAGCGCAATCTCGAAGTTGGACGTGGAGCCCGGCACGCTGCCGGAGACGATGGCCGCCTGGGTGATCCGCCAGGAGCGCGAGGGCGAGCCGACCGAGGCCTTCCAGCTGGAGGAGATCGAGGTCCCCGAGCCCGGCGCCTTCGAGGTGGTCGTCCGCGTGATGGCGGCCGGCGTCAACTTCAACAACGTCTGGGCGGCGCTCGGCGAGCCGGTCTCGATCTTCGGCTACGGCGACCATCCCGAGTACGGGCACCACATCGGCGGCTCGGACGCATCGGGGATCGTCTGGAAGGTCGGCGAGGGCGTCACCCGCTGGAAGCCCGGCGACGAGGTCGTCATCCACTGCAACCAGGCCTCTTACGAGGACGTCGAGGTGCACGGGCTCGACCCGATGGCGGCGCCGAGCCAGCAGATCTGGGGCTACGAGACGACCTGGGGCTCCTTCGCCCAGTTCACGAAAGTCCAGGCGCAACAGCTCCTCCCCCGCCCCCAGAACCTCTCCTGGGTCGACTCCTCCTCCTACGGGCTCACCTACTTCACCGCCTACCGGATGCTGATGGACCAGTGCAATCTGCAGCCCGGCCACAACGTGCTGATCTGGGGCGCCGCCGGCGGCCTCGGCGTCTTCGCCGTGCAGCTCTGCAAGGCGGCCGGCGCCAACGCGGTCGGCGTCGTCTCCTCCGACGAGAAGGGCGAGCTGGTCAAGCAGCTCGGCGCCGTCGACTACATCAACCGCAACGAGTTCGGCGAGATGATGCGCAACGACGACAACCTCGCCGACAAGGCGCTCGACAAGGAGCGCTTCAAGGCGTCGCGCGGCTTCGCCAAACGGGTCAAGGAGATTCTCGGCGACGCCCCAGACATCGTCTTCGAGCACGTCGGCCGCGCCACCTTCCCGACCTCGGTCTTCGTCGTCAAGCCGTTCGGCAAGGTCGTGATCTGCGGCGCCACCTCGGGCTACCAGCTCGACTTCGACGTCCGCTACCTGTGGATTCGCCAGAAGCAGATCATCGGCTCGCATTTCGCCAACGCCTACGAGTGCATGCGCGCCAACCAGCTGATGGCGGAGGGCAAGGTTCGGCCGGTCATCTGGAAGACGATGGGCTTCGAGGGCGTCGCCGAGGCGCACCAGCTGCTGCACGAGAACAAGCACCTCGGCAAGATCGCGATCCTGGTCGGCGCCGAGTCGGAGACCGACGGGCAGAACGTGGAGGGGCCGGGCGCGATCCGGGCGGAGGTGGGAGCCTGATGGAGGTCTGCACGCTCGACTGGCACGCCGCCCCGTTCAGGGCCGACCGCTGGCTCGACCTCTGGGAGCCGGCGGCGGCGCGGATGCCCGCCTACGGCGCCAAGAGCTGGTCGCTGACCCGCTCGATCGAGGACCCGCTCGCCTTCCGGCAAACCTCCTTCTGGGAGAGCCGCTCGGACTTCGAGCGCTACTGGTACTCGGACGAAATAGAGAAGGCGCGGGCGGCGGTCATCGACCTCCACGACATCCCGCTGCTGCCGAAATGGCACACGCTGGTCGCCAGCGAATCGCTGGTCGTCGCGGCCGAGTAGCCGACCGCCCCTAGGAGGGATTCCTAGAAGCCCCGCGCCCAGGCGAGCAGGGCTTCGACCTGGACCTCTTGAAGGCCGACCTGAGGATCCGTGGGCATCAGCAGGGTCGGCTCCTCGCGTCCCCTCGCCCACTCGTAGCAGCCCTCGTCGAAGCTGTCGTCGACCCACGCCAACGGCCGGCCGCGCGCGTACTCCTCCAGCGGGGCCAGCTTCCAGTCAGCGGTCCCGAAGCGCGCCCCGGCGAAGCTGAGGTGCGGCAGCTCCGGGATCTCGAGCAGGCGAGGGAGGTGACGGTTCGCCTTGTCTTCCCAGCCGCTCGCCCAGACGAGGTCGTAAGCCTCGCTGAGCCGCCGCAGGCGCTCGCCGGCGGCGAGCGAGATGCAGTGCACCAGGCCGTC
>DASQDJ010000216.1:0-5477 GCA_035634215.1 Solirubrobacterales bacterium
GGCTGGCGCGCGTGGTCGGCAAGCAGCGGGCGATGGAGTACGTGCTGACCGGCCGCCGCTTCGACGCCGAGATGGCCCACGAGCTGGGCATCGTCAACAAGGTCGTCAAGAAGGGCCGCTGGCTGGAGGAGGCGCTCGACCTTGCCCGCACCGTCGCCGAGCGCCCCCCGATCGCGGCCCGCCTCGCCAAGCAGGCGGTGCTGACTGCCGACGAGACCGGCCTCTCCGCCGGCCTCGAGGGCGAGCGGCGCCTCTACGAGCTCTCGATGGCGACCGAGGACCGGGTCGAGGGGATGCGCGCCTTCGTCGAGAAGCGCGAGCCGCGCTTCGAGGGCCGGTGAGCGCGGGGCGCCTGACGATCGAGCGGATCGGCGTCGTCGGCGCCGGCACGATGGGCACCGGAATCGCGCTCCTCTCCTGCCTGGGCCGCTACGCCACGTCCATCCACGACCCCGACGAGGCGGTCCGCGAGGCGGCCCAGTCGACGATCGGCGAGGCGCTTGCCGACGGCGCCGACAAGCGCTGGACGCCGGAAGAGGCCGAAGCGGCGAGCGGCCGCCTGCGCTCCGCCGAGAGCCTGGCCGACCTGGCGGGCAGCGACCTGGTGATCGAGGCGGCACCCGAGGACCTGGAGCTGAAGCGCCGCCTCTTCGCCGACCTCGCCGCGATCTGCGGCCCGGAGACGATCCTCGCCACCAACACCTCCTCGCTTCGCGTCGCCGACGTCGCCGCCGGCTCTGCCCACCCGGAGGCGATCGTCGGCATGCATTTCTTCAACCCGCCGGTGCTGATGAAGCTGGTCGAGGTGGTGGCGGCCGAGGTGTCGTCCCCCCTCGCGCTCGACGCGGTCACCGAAGTGGCCAAGGAGATGGGACGGACGCCGATCCGGGCCAAGGACTCCCCAGGCTTCGTCGCCAACCGCCTCGCGCGCCCCTTCTCGCTGGAGTCGCTGCGGATGCTCGCCGACGGTGTCGCCGACGCGCCGACGATCGACCGCGTCGTGCGAATCGGCGGCGGCTTCCGGATGGGCCCGTTCGAGCTGCTCGACCTGATCGGGCTCGACGTCAACCTGACGATCGCCCGCTCCTTCTACGAGCAGGGCGGCCGGCCCGAGCGCTGGCGGCCGAGCCCGATCCAGGAGCGGATGGTCGCGGAGGGCCGGCTCGGCCGCAAGAGCGGCCGCGGCTTCTACGAGTACGGCACCGGTCGCCACCGCGAGCGCGACCCGGACCTCGGAATCGAGGGCCCCACTCTCGACGCGGACGAGCTGGCGCGCATCGACCCGGCCGGGCCGGAGATCCTGCCGCGCCTCGTCGCCCAGATCGCCAACGAGGCCGCCTACGCGCTCGGCGACGGGGTCGCCACGGCGGCCGACATGAACACGGCGATGCGCCTCGGCTTCAACTGGCCACTTGGGCCGCTCGAGTTCAGCGGCCTGATCGGCTCCGAGCGCGCCGTGGCGCTGCTCGAAGAGCACCGCGGGCGGCTCGGCGATGCGTACCTGCCGGCGCCCGGCTTGGCGTAGCCGCGTCCGGCGCGAGCCCCGTAGCGACCGACCCGAACCGGCTATTCGTCCAGACAGACAATAAATTACACTTATGTTTCCCACTTGTTGCACCTTGCTCTCTACGGTGGAGGCATGGAGGCTATGAGACAAAGCTGGACCGACGACCGACTCGACCACCTCTCGGAGAGGATGGACGAACGCTTCGACCTGGTCGACCGGCGTTTCGACCAAGTCGACCAGCGGTTCCGGCAGGTCGATCAGCGGTTCGAACAGGTCGACCAGCGGTTCGAACAGGTCGACCGACGTTTCGACCTAGTCGACCAGCGGTTCCGACAGGTCGATCAGCAGTTCGCCCAGGTCGACCACCGATTCGATCGCGTCGAAGGCGGGCTCAACGAACTGCGAGGAGATCTGAAGTCGACGAAAGACTCGCTGGAGAGCAAGATCGACGGCACCAAGGACTCGCTGCACAACGAGCTCCACGCGCTGCAGCGAACGATGCTTCAGGTCGCCGGCGGCTTCTTCGCCGCAAGCCTCGGCTTCATGATCACCGTCGTCGGGGTCATTGTCACGCAGCTATAGAGTCCGCCCGGATGGGCACGGAGTCCGGAGAGCCGATCACCCAGGAGGGCATCGAGGCCCTGCGCGCGGAGATCGAGGAGCTGGAAGGCCCACGGCGCCATGAGATGGCGGCGCGGATCAAGGCGGCGCGGGAGCTCGGCGACCTCAAGGAGAACGCCGAGTACCACGTCGCAAAAGAGGACCAGGCGCATCTGGAGACGCGGATAAAGCGACTGCGTCAGCGCCTCGACAACGCCGTCGTCGTCGAGACCGACGGCGGCAGCGATCGCTTCGCGTTCGGCCGCACCGCCAAGGTGCTCGACGAGAGCAGCGGCGACGTGAAGACCTGGGCCCTGGTCGGCTCGACCGAGGCCAACCTCGCCGAGGGCAGGCTGTCGGCCGAGTCGCCGATCGGAAAGGCGCTGCTCGACGCTCCGGTCGGAGAGCCGGTCGTCGTCGAGACGCCGAAAGGCGCCAGGACCTTCGTGGTTCAGAAGCTGGTCGGCTGAACGCGCTTTAGCCGGGGCGGATCTGCTCGCAGCCGCCGAGCCGATCGATTGAGTCGGCTTTGACGATGTCGTGACCGGCCCCGCAGCGGACCGTGTCGCGCGAACCGTCGCGGACGAAGACCAGATCGGGCCCACCCCCCGCCCCGACGTCGTCGCGACCGCCACCAGCCGTGATCAGGTCGGCGCCGTCCATGCCGGCGAGGCGGTCGGCGCCACGACCGCCGTGGATGCAGTCGTCGCCGCTGTTGCCACGCAATCGATCGTTGCCCCGCAGGCCGAAGATCAGGTCGCCGGCGTCGTGGAAGCCGCCGTATTCGTCGCCGAGGCGCGACCCCGTGTACCTGTTCAGCGGCGCGCAACGCCCCGGGTCCGGAGGGACGACCTCGATGCTGAGCGTGACCCGGGCGTTGTCAACCACGCGGTCCGGCAACCGGTGGGAATGGCCGAACGGCAAGGGTGGATCCCAGAGCAGCAGCGTCTTGTATTCGCCGGTGAACGGCGCCGCGATCGTGGCCCGCGTCGGGCCGCCGCCGCTTCCCACCAGGCGAACCCCGAACACCTCGTCGGCGTGGATCGGCAGCCGTTCCCTGAACGTCGAGATGCCGTTCGGCATGGCCCTCCACAGCGGCCCGAGGTCGATGGTTCGCCGGCCCTGTCCCTCGCCGGCCGTGCCGGTCGCGTCCTGGACGACGAGGCGAATCCCCTTCGACGGCGCCACCGGGCCGAGCTCCACCGACCAGCTCGCGATCACCCCGGTCGGCGGCGAGAAAGGCGTTCCGTTGCCGCTCAACTCCTGGGCCACGTCGCAGGACGCGCTCGCGGGACAGGCGAGCGTCTTCGTCGCTTCGAGGGCGCCGAGATCGCTGCCGACGGTCTTGCCGGCGGCAGGCGGCGCCGCTGCGGCGAGGGCAAGCAGCGCAACCGCCAGGGCCCGTCCGCCGAGCCACCTCGCGCGGCCCGCGACCACTACGACCCGGGCGTCGGGGCGATCTCGGTCGGCTCGCCGCCCCGCTGCCAGTGCGCCTCAGGCGACGGCGGCGTGTCGCGCAGGTACCACTCGGCGTCGAGGGCGCCCATGCAGCCGGTGCCGGCGGCGGTGACCGCCTGGCGATAGGTGTGGTCGACCACGTCGCCAACCGCGAAGACGCCGGCCAGGTTGGTCCTGGTCGAGCCGGGCTGGGTGACGATGTAGCCGTCCTCGTCGGTGTCGACCTGGTCAACGACGATCTCCGATTTGGGGATGTGGCCGATCGCGATGAAAGCGCCTTCCGTGGCGAAGTCCTCGGTCTCGTCCGTCTCGGCGTGGCGCAGCCGCACGTGGTCGAGCTTTCCGTCCTCGCCCGCCACGAACTCCTCTGCGACGAACGGCGTCTTGAGCTCGATGTTGGGCCGCTCGGCGGCGCGCTCGTGCATGATCTTCGAGGCGCGGAACTCGTCGCGGCGGTTGACGATCGTCAGCTCGCTGGCGAACTTGGAGACGAAGATCGCGTCCTCCATCGCCGAGTCCCCGCCGCCGATCACGATCACCTTGCGGTCCTTGAAGAAGGCGCCGTCGCAGACCCCGCAGGTCGAGACGCCGACCCCGCTCAGCTCCATCTCGCCGGGCACGCCGAGCCGCCGCGGCTCCGCCCCCATCGCCAGGATCACGGTGCGGGCGAGGTGCTCCTCGTCGCCGAGGTAGACCTTCTGCACGCCGCCGTCGCTCAGCTCGACCCGGTCGACGTCGTCGGTGACGAAGCGCGTTCCGAACCGCTCGGCCTGGGCGCGGAACTGGGTCATCATCTCCGGCCCCATGATCCCCTCGGGGTAGCCCGGGTAGTTCTCGACGTCGGTCGTGTTCTGCAGCTGGCCGCCCCACTGGAAGCCCTCGAACACGAGGGGCTCGAGGTTGGCCCGCGCGGTGTAGAGCGCCGCCGTGTAACCGGCCGGCCCGCCACCGACGATGATCACGTTCTCGATCTTCTTCTCGTCTGCCATCGCTGCGCTCGCAGTCTAATACTTTACTTTTTGAAGTATAGGCGCCGACTCACGCCGGCGCTCGATCGGCCGCCCTGTTCGTTCCCATTCGTGGACACGGCCCCGCAGCTGGAAGAAGGCGACGATCCCCGGTGGCAGCGGCAGCCAGAAGGCGACGGTGCGGTAGACGAGGATCGCGGGGAAGACGGTCTCCTCGGGCAGGCCGAAGAGGACGAAGGCGCCGATCATCCCCGCGTCGACGGCCCCCACGCCTCCCGGGGCCAGCGGGAAGAGGTTGCCGACCATGCCGAGGAAGAACCCCTGGATCACGACAGCGATCGGGACGTGGACGCCGAAGGCTTTGAAGGAGGCCCAGAGGATGCCGATGTTCGCCGCCCAGTAGCCGACGGCGCCGAACAGCGCCAGCCCGCCCCGAGAGGGGTTGCGCAGCAGGCCGAGCGCGACCCTGAAGCCTTCGCCCATCGTCGCGGGCACCTTGGCGAGGTTGGCGGCGACGTCGTGCATGCGCTCGTGGCTCGAGAATTGCGTCACCCGTTCGCCGAGGTCGGACGGGACGAGCATGATCAGCAGCCCAACCGCCAGCGCCAGGCCCGCGACCGCCGCGGGGATGACCGTCAGCTCGACCGCGTCCTCGCCGGGAAGGACCCCGGTGCGCAGCAAAACCCCGAAGACGATCACCGCCAGGGGATAGAAGACGTACTGGAGACCGAGGAAGGCGACCATCCGCCGGGCGACGTCGCGCCGCTGCATCCCCGCCCGCCGCAATGCCCAGTAGGTGAGCGCGATGCCGCCCGCCCCGCCGGCCGAGAAGAGCCGCGTCGCCGCCACCCCCGCCATGTTGATCTCGTAGGTCTCCCTCCAGGTGAGCCGCAGCACCTGGCCGCCGACGACTGCCTTGAAGAGGGCGATGTAGGTGGTGATCG
>DASQDJ010000217.1:0-8264 GCA_035634215.1 Solirubrobacterales bacterium
ATTGCGCGAGGGAGAAGTTGAACGCGTAGATCGGCCGCAGCACCCGCTCGTAGTCGCCGGGCCGGGCGGCCTCCGGCACCGGGCCGAAGGCCCTCATCACGCCTGCCGCCGCGACGCACTCGATCCGCGGCAGGCGCCAGTGGCAGTCCATGTAGTGGCCGTGCGTCGCGTAGACGTCGTCGCGCAGCCAGATCCCTGGATAGGCGATGCGGGCCCGCGCGTTGCCGAGCCAAGTCGCTATGCGCGACTCCGCCTCGCCGCGCGGCTCGTCGCTCTGCTCCAGCTCGAGCGGTCGTCCCGCGAGGGCGTTGCGCTCCAGCAGCGGCTCGGCCAGGCGGTGGTCGTGGTTGCCCGGCACGAAGATGATCTCGCGCCCCGACATCGCCTCGCCGAGCTCCTCGAAGAAGCGACGCACCGCCTCCAGCACCGCCGGCAAGGGCAGTTCGCGCAGCTCCAGCACGTCGCCGAGCAGGACGAGCCGGTCGGCGCCGGCGATCTCGTCGAGCAGCGCCCGGCGGACGCCGGCGTCGCGCAGCAGGTCCTCGCCGCGGGCGTGGGCGAGGTGGAAGTCGGAGACGATCGCGGTGCGCATAGGCGCAACCTAGCGTGGGTACCATCGATCGATGGCACGGATGAGCGAGGAGCGCCTGGCGCCGGCCAACGGGATCGAGCTCTGCTATCAGGAGACCGGCGACCCGGCGGCCGAGCCGCTGCTGCTGATCATGGGCCTCGCGACCCAGATGCTCGCCTGGGACGAGGACTTCTGCGCGATGCTCGCCGACTGCGGCTTCCGCGTCGTCCGCTTCGACAACCGCGACATCGGCCGCTCGACCAAGATCAAGGGCGCGGGGCTCCCCAGCCGCGCCGACATGCTGCTGGGGCGCCGCGGCACCGCCGCCTACCTGCTCGACGACATGGCCGCGGACACGCTCGGCCTGATGGACCACCTTGGGATCGAGTCGGCGCACCTGGTCGGCGCCTCGATGGGCGGCATGATCGCCCAGACGATCGCGATCCAGCGACCCGAGCGGGTGCGTTCGCTGGTCTCGATCATGTCGACGACCGGCAACCGCTGGGTCGGCATGCCCGCCTACAAGGCGCTCGGCACCCTCTTCGCCCGCCCCGGCAAGGGCCGCGACGCGGCGATCGAGCACTCGGTGCGGGTCTTCAAGATCATCGGCTCGCCCGGTTACCCGATGGACGAGGAGCGCTTCCGCGAGCTGGCCGGCCGCTCCTACGACCGCTCCCACAGCCGCGCCGGCATTGCCCGCCAGCTGCACGCCATCACCGCCTCGGGCGACCGCACCCCAGCGCTCGAAAAGCTGCGCCTGCCGGCGACGGTCCTGCACGGCGACAGCGACCCGCTGATCCGGCCCGCCGCCAGCCGCGCCACCGCACGCGCGATCCGCGACTCGCGTCTGCGCATGTTCGAGGGCATGGGCCACGACCTGCCCCGCGCCCTCTGGCCCGAGATCGTCGAGGAGATCGCGGCGACGGCGGCGCGGGCGGGGGAGGGCGTCGCGGCCGCTCAGCCGGCCTAGCGCAAAGCAAAGCCCCGCGACGGCGGGGCTTTCGAAGTACCGCTACGGGGATTCGAACCCCGGTTTCCGGACTGAGAATCCGGCGTCCTAGTCCCCTAGACGATAGCGGCGCGTGAGCGGCATTTTAGCGAGCCGTGCCGGTCGTATGCCGGCTGGGAGGCCGAGCGGGCGAATGCCGACAAGCGGTAGATTCCCTTGTCCCGCGGCTGTGGCGGAACTGGTAGACGCGCACGGTTCAGGTCCGTGTGGGGGAGACCCCGTGGAGGTTCGACTCCTCTCAGCCGCATCTCGCCGAAACTCAGCCGGCGGCGATTGCTCTAGAGTCGCTGCATGGACGGGGGTTCTGGGGCATGGAGGATCCTGCGCCGTGGCTCTTGCCTCGCGGCGGTCGCGGCGATCGGTTGGAGCGCGACCGGCTTCGCCGCGCTTCCCGCGCCGGAGGAGCTCGTGCCCAACACGGTCGTTCGCATCGCCGAGGTGCCCGAGAGGCTGGGGACGGTCACGCGCGCCGAGTTCCGCCACGCGCTTGTCCTGGCCACCGCCGGCGGTGGCCGACCGCCCAAGCCCGGCGACCCCGCCCGCGAGCGGCTCGAGCGTGTCGCCCTCATCGGCCTGGTCGAAGCGGTCTGGTTAAAGGGCCAGGCGGCGGAAATGGACATCGCCCTCACGCGCCGCCAAGTCCTGCGGGAGCTCGAGCGGATCAAGGAGGAAAACTTCCGGAGCGGGGCCGAATTCCGCGAGTTCCTGCGGGAGACGCGCTTCACCCGGCGCGACCTCTACGAACGGGTCGAGCTGCAGATGCTCGCCATGAAAATTCAGGAACGCGTCTTGGCGGGCGCCCAAACCGAAGCCGAAGAAAAGGCTGCCTTCAGGCAGTTCGTCGACGAGTTCAACGAGAGGTGGCGCGCCCGCACCGTCTGCGCCCCCGAGCACGCGATCGCCCACTGCTCCAACGGGCCGGAACCCGCTTCCTAGCCGCCGCCCCCGCGGCGCTCACTCTTCGCCGGAGGGGCGAGACGACGAGCCGCCGGTCAGCTCGGGGCGACTCGCCGGCAACAGATACGGGTTGGGCGGCGCCGTCGGCCCCGCCGCATCCGTACGGACGGTCAGCCGGGGATCCTCCGACCCGTTCTCGGGCTCGGTCCGCATCTTGGGCGCCTTCGGCTGCCAGCTCTTGAGGTTCTCAACAAGGTCTGCGTAGAAGCTCACCACCTGGCGGCGCGTCTCCAGGACGAAGGATCGCTCGCCGCGTCCGCGCTTCGTCCCGAGTGGCCGGGCGATCGACAAAGTGAATGCGCGCGGCTCGCGCTTCGGATCGGTGGGCGAAAGAAGCGCCTTCGGCTCCTCGAGCGCATCGCCGAGGAGCATCGCGGTCGTCTCCTTGGCCCGCGCGAAGTGGACTTCGACCCGAAGGTCCGAGGCCGCGCCTTTCAGCTGGCGCAAGATCCAGGCGATTCGCGTCAGGGGGCGCCCGTCCTTAGGTGCATTGAGCTTCACGCTCGTGCGGGTTAGGCGAGCTCTTAGGTCGGCCTCTACTTCGATTGGCCCGACGGCGTCCGGGACCCTGAAGGAACCGTTGAGCTTGCCTTCGTCCGCTAGCGCCTCGAGGAGGGCTTGCGTCCATCGCTCGCCATCCCTCGCCCGGGACTGAGCCGAGACCACCTGGACGCCGAGGTCCTGGCTCAAACCCAGGCACAAGTACTCGACGAACTGCTCCCATCGGCTGACGACGTCTCGCACCCCTGGATCGGTCATCCGAACGGTGCCGTCCCGGGCGGCGTTACGGACGCTTACCCAGTGCTGGCCCATATCCTCGAAGCCGACCGCACCCGACTTCTCGTGCTCCAGGTAGGCGATCAGCTCCTGGAGGATCCAGGCCTGATCCGGATCCTTAACGCCTTTGTGTTGGTGCTGTATCACGGCCTCCGTGAGGATCCTCCACCAGGAGAGATGCTTGAGGCCAACGCTTCGCAGCTTCCGGCCGTCGACCTGGACCGGCACGTCGTCCGGTCCGCTGCTGATCTGGTTGGAGATCGTCAGCACGGCGTCGAAACCGTGTTCGCGGGCGAGGTCGAGGTAGCGCGAGACCTGCTCGGCGGCGAGGGGCACGTTTCCGGTTTTCACCTCGACGAGGCATCGCCACGACTTCTTGCCACGCTTCACCACCAGCGCTCCATCGGGTCGCGAAGTCTTTCCGTCTGGGGCCTTGAGTGGCACCTCGGTGAAAGCCGAGATCCGGCCGCCAGGCGCGCCTGCCTCCCTGAGGAGCGCCCGGCCGAACTCGTCGACGGCACCCATCACTGCCAGGAGACAAGACGCAGCTCGGATCTCCTGCTCCTCCTGTCCGCGGATGCCGGCGACCGGAATCAGCCGTGCGGGCATCCACGCTTCCTGGGAACTATTCAGGTCCTTCTCGGCCACCAGCCGGAGAGCCTAATGGAGGGCTTCCACTGCGGCCATACCTGAGCCCAGCTGGCCCGAGCGCGCTACTCGCCCAGGCTGTAGGCGACCAGTTCCGGCGTCTGGCCTTCGGCGCTGAGCAGGCCGGCGCCGGCGACGAGCGTGTCGCCGTCGGCCATCACGCCGGCGTTGGTGCCGGCCGGCAGGGATTCCTGCCAGGCGAGGCGGCCGGAGGAGGTGTCGAAGCCGTGGACTTTGCCGTCCCCGGTGGTGACGAAGACGAGGTCGTTGACGACCGTGGTCGCGCCGTAGGCGGGCGCGGTCGGGAATTTGTGTTTCCACTGGATCTGGCCGGTGGCGACGTCGAGGGCGACGATTTCGCCGCCCGGCGCCACGCCGGCGCTTTCGCCGGTTTCAGAGCCCGAGATCGCTTCGGCCGGTCCGTTGACCACCGGCACGAAGACGTTGGTGCCGTCGGTCGCGCCCGGTGCGATCACGCCGCCGAGGATGCCGGGATAGACCGTGCCTTTTTTGATCCGGTCGTATTCGCCGCGCATCGCGTAGAGGCCGTCATTGTCGTGGCCATTGTGGACGCCGACGGCGCGTTTCCAGACCGGCTTGCCATTCTTGGCGTCGACCGCGACGACGTAGCCGACCTTGCCCGGGACGACGACCAGTTCGCGGCCTTTCGATTTGACCAGCATCGGCGGGCCCTGCAGGTCCCAGTCGTAGATGTCGTGGGGATTGAACTGGTAGTACCACTCCATCTTCCCCGTTTTCGCGTTCATCTTCACGATCGAGTTGGTGTAGAGGTTCGGCCCGGGCCGGCTCTCGCCGTAGGGCTCCTGCGGCGTGCCGGGGAACGGCGCCGGGTTGCCGACCCCGAAGTACATGAACCCTTTGTCGTCGAAGGCCGGCGTGTACCAAAGGCCGCCGCCCGAGTTCGTTTTCGGGTCGCCCCAGAGGCTCTTCGGCACGGTGTCCCAGCTCCACAGTTTTTTGCCGGTTTTGCCGTCCAGCGCCCAGAGGATCCCAACCGCGCCCCCTTCGTAGAGCGAGCCGGCGTTGACCGGGGTGGTGGAGACGTAGACGACGCCTTTGTAGGCGCCGGGGGCGATGTTGATGCCCTCCTGCGGGTTGCGGGTGAGCGGCACCGACCACAGCTCTTTGCCCGTTTTCTGGTCGAGCGCGAAGGCGGCCGAGCCGGTCGCCCCGTAGACGCGGCCGTCGGCGACGGCGACGCCGTTCGGCCCGAACGTCGCCTCTTCGTAGGCTTTCGTCCACAGCACCTCGCCCGTCGCCTGGTCGATTGCCTGGACGTTGGAGCCGAGGTCCTGGATGTAGACGACGCCTTTGTCCATCACTGGCGAGGAGGCGAAGCTGCCGAACGCGCCTTCGCCTTTGAACGGCGAGGTCCAGGCGACTTCGAGCCCTTTGACGTTCGTCGTTTTGATCTCGCTGTCGGCGGCGCGCGTGTTGGCGAGGTCTCCGTTCGGATAACCGGTGCCGGTGAGGCTGGCGCTGCTGTCGCCGCCACCGTCGTCGCCGCCACCGCCGCAGGCGGCGAGGAAGAGCGCGGCCAGCGCAACGAAGCTCAGCGAGAGGACGACTCGAACCGCTGCCCGTCCCTGCCCCCGAACCGTTTTGAGCCTCTCCCACACGGCGAAGCGACCCTATTCGAAAGCTCAGGGGAAGTCAAGCAATCTGTTGTTTCCCAGCCAATGCAGGGAAATCGGGCACGCTGAAGGGCTGCAGGACGCGGTTGGAGAGCAGCCCGAGCGCGCCGAGATTCGCGAAGCCGGGGCCCTGGCTGAGGCCCGCCAGGCCGGGGATCTGCAGCCGCGGCTCCATCCCCTTCAGCTCGAGATTGCGGCCGATCGGGACTTCGGTTCCGGCCGGCGCGTCCCAAAGCTTGCCGACCCGCTCCTCGATCCGCTCGCGCACCTCGTCGGGAAAGAGGTTGCGCAGCTGCGCCAGCAGGTCGAAGCCGGTGCAGTTGACGACGTAGTCGTGCTCGGCCGAGGTCGGCCCCTCCGCGGCCTCGTAGTCGATCCGCACGCGCTCGCCGTTCGCCGCGGCGCCCACATCGCCGACCCGGCCTTTCTGGAAGCGAACCCGGTCGTCGTAGGCGATCGCCGCCAGGCTCGGCGGGTCGAAGACGCCGCGGTCGCTGTGCTTGACGAAGTCGCGTCGCGTCCCCATGTCCAGCGACTCCCATTCGATCTCGTCGGGGTTCGAGAAGACCCGGTTCTCGAGGAAGCTCTCGCCGCGGCTCAGCGGCAGCATCGGGGTGTAGATCGTGAAATGCGATTTGGGACGGAAGCCGCGCAGGAACATCACGCAGCTGAGCGCGCTCTCGCCGCCGCCGACGACGGCCACGTCGCATGGCTCCTCGCCGGGGAGCGCCGCGAACTCGCTGCGCTTGGAGTCGCAGTGGAAGACGCGGCCGGCGATCTCCGGCTCGTGCGGGAAGGCGCGGTGCACGCCCGGGCCGGTCAGGACCAGGGCTCCGCCGGCGTAGCGCGAGGAGCCGGCCTTGCCGGCGACGTCGACGACCCAGCGCTCGCCCGCCCCGTCGAGCGAGACCTCGGTGACCGTCCCCTCGACGTGGTCGATCCCCTCGGTCGCCCGCGAGAGCACCCAGGTCAGGTATTCGCCGTAGTCGCGGTGGCGGACCGACGGCGCCCCGGCGTCGATCCAGCGCGCGTAGCGCCGGATCGCGACCATGTAGCGCTGCCAGGTGAAGGCCATCACCTGCTCGTCGATCGCTTCGCCGGCCTCGCCGAACTCGCGCCAGCTCTGGTACGGGAAGCCGATGTCCTTGATCGGCGTCACCGCCAGCGGCTCCTCGCCGGAGGTCAGCCCGTTGCGGCCCTTCCAGGAGGCGGCCACCTCGGTCCCCTCGACGATCCGCACCGAGATCGGGCCGAGCCCGAGCGTGTTGATCGCGTGGACCTTGGCGGCGATCCCGGCCGCCTTGGCGCCGGCGCCGACTATGAGTAGATCGGTTTCCTCGGCCATTGCTCCTCCACGCGCGCCCGCGGCTCGGCGATGACGCGCGCTCGCTTGTCGGGACTGAAGGAGATCGCGCTGCGCGTGACCCGCTCGGAGCCGCCCTCGACCGGGGACAGCTCCACCTCGCTCAGCACGGTGCGCAGGACGCGCTTCATCTCGATTTCGGCGTAGCTCGCCGCCAGGCAGCGCCGCACGCCGCCGCCGAAGGGGATCCAGGTGTAGGTGCCGGGCGGCTTCTCGAGGAAGCGCTCGGGGATGAAGGCGCGCGGGTGCGGATAGACCTTCTCGTCGCGGTGGATCAGGTAGACGCAGGGGGCGACGGTCGTCCCCGCCGGCAGCACGTAGCCGCCCAGTTCCATCGGCTCGAGCAGCTTGCGCGCGACGACCGGCACCGGCGGGCAGAGCCGCAGCGTCTCCTGCACGACCGCATCGAGGTAGGCGGTGCTCTCGCCGGCGTCGACCTCCTCGCGCAGCCGCGCCAGCTTCTCGGGGTGGCGCAGCAGCCGCTCGAAAGCCCAGGCCAGCGAGGACGAGGTCGGGCCGTCGGTCAGCAGGGTCAGCATTTCGTCGCGCAGATCCTTGTCGGAGAGCGGCGAGCCGTCCTCGTAGCGGGCATCGATCAGCAGCGAGACGATGTCCTTGGGACCGTCGTCGCCGAGGCGCCGGCGCCGTTCGATCTCGCCCATCACGGCACGCTCGACTGGCTCCATCGCGGCGCGGAAGCCGCGGCTGCGGGCGATCCAGCCGGCGCCGAGCATCGAGAGGCGGCTCAGCCGCTTCGGGTCGTTGAGCGCCTCGGTGAGGCCGGTCAACGCCACGCGGATCGGCTGCAGATGCGGCCCGTCCTCGAAGCCGAAGACGGTGCGCACGATCACCTCCTGAGTGATCGCCTGCATGCGCGGCCACAGCTCGAACGGCTCGCCGGTGGGCCAGCCGCGCACCGCGGCGCGGCATACCTCGACCATCATCTCGATGTCGCCGTCGGCCCGCTCGCGGTGAAACGGCGGCAGCATCATCCGCCGCCGCTGCATGTGGTCGGGCTCGTTCAGCAGCATCACCGAGCGCGGTCCGAGGACCGGCAGCAGCAGGGGATTCTGCAGCGCCACTGCCATGCTCGCCGCCGGCGCGGTGAAGACGCGTTTGACGTCGTCGGGGTCGCAGATGAAGACCCACGTCCCCGAGTGGAGGATGCGCATCGTGAAGATGTCGCCGTAGCGCTCGCGGCAGCGCTGCATCATCGGGAACGGCCGCTTTGCCCAGCCGATCGCCTGCAGGGCACTCGGCATGCGCGGGCCGGGCGGCAGCTCC
>DASQDJ010000218.1:0-3664 GCA_035634215.1 Solirubrobacterales bacterium
CCAGCTCGGTCGGCTCGCACTTGGCCGCCGCCAGCAGGGCCCGCATGCCAGGCCGCCGGGCGCGCCGCGCTTCATCGAGCCCGCGGCGAACGAGATTGCGATTCTCGCCGACAAGCGGCACAACGTCCGCCACGGTGGCGAGCGCGACGAGGTCGAGGTCGTCTTGGCGCTCCTCCCCTTGAAGCGCGCTTGCCAGCTTCCAGGCGACCGCCGCGCCACAGAGGCTCTCAAAGGGGTAGCCGTCGAGCGCCGGGTGCAGGATCTGGCAGTCCGGCAGGCCCTCCCCAGCCTGGTGGTGGTCGGTGACGACGACCTCCATGCCGAGCGAGCGGGCCAGCGCGACCTCCTCGACGGCGGTCACGCCGCAGTCCGCCGTTATGAGCAGCGAGGTGCCGCGCCGGGCCAACTCCTCGACGTTGCCGGCGGAGAGCCCGTACCCGTCACCGAGCCGGTCCGGGATGAGCCAGTCGCAATCGGCGCCGAGCTCACGCAGGGCTCCCACCAGGATCGCCGTCGCGCAAACGCCGTCGACGTCGAAGTCGCCGTGCACGGTGACTCGCCGTCTGTCGTCGATCGCGCTCTCCACGGTCGCGACGACCGCGGCCATCGAGCGGAAGGCGCCGGGCGGGTGAGACTCCTCTGCCGCCAAGAACTCGCGCGCCGCCTCGGCGGTCCGGTAGCCGCGCCGCACCAGCGCGATCGCGATCGGCTCGCTGACGCCGAGCGCGTCAACGAGGGACCGCGCCTCGCGGTAGTCGTAGGGCTCGGCCCGAACGGTGCAGGTATCTCTCGCCACCCAGCAAGGCTAGGAAGCGGCCCGGCGGATTCCTCAGAGGCGGTGGGCGGAATTTGCGGGATATCGTCAAGCGGTCTGGCGCGGAAGCCGCTCAAACCGGCCCCAGGGGGAGGGGCCGTCTCATGTGTGCCTGATGCCGATCTTTTCTCCATTCCTGTCTTCGCCCCAGATCGAGAATGAGCCCGTTGCATGGTAGGTATGCACTGTCCCCAGGAAGACGCAGATTCCATTCTCGAAGTGCACTGTTGTGGCTGGAAAGTTGACGTCAACCGCAAGGGAGTGTACCCCTTCTCTCAATCCTGTTGTGTAGGTGACACCGCTCAGTGTCTGTTTGAGAATGCGAATCTCGCAATTTTTATGTGTGAGCTTTACTTCGCATTCGACATGTGCTGTTCCAGGATTTCCGCTTGTCAGCGTGAGGACGTTTGTTCCACATTCAGCCGGGACATCAACGAAGAGGTTGTGTGATTCTTTGCCGTTTGTCGAGCACCCGCTGTAGGTGGGTCTGAGCGGAATTGCCTGGCTTGTTGTCGCAGCGAAGTCTACGAGTGTGCCGTGATAAGCCACGTCTGTGCATTTCAGCAAGCTGCCCTCGGGTTTGCCGTTCACTGTCAGCTCCCAGTTGATTTCACGGCCCTCGGAAAAGCTCTCTGTGCCTTTGAGGACCAAGTCCTGTTCAGAGGTTTCCGCCGTAAAATGATTGCCCAGAGGCGTCACCGCGGAGGCGCCCGCCACCACCAACGCACTAGCAGCCAGCATGACAAGCAGACCAAGCCCAAGTTTCTTCAGGTCGATTCTCATCGTCTTCCTCCCCGAGAGCTGATCCCGTAAAGAAGGAGGGATATGGCAAGCCCGCCCAAAGCTCAAGCGAGAAATGCTTAGGGATGGTTAAGGCACCGGAAGAGCCTGCAATTGACGCGCGACGCCCCAGCGCGCGCGCATTTCGGCGCGCCCTACTGTCGCTTCCTCTTACCGCCCCGCCCTTTGCACCCGCTCGGCTTCACCACCGGCCTAAGCCGCAGCGACTCCCCGTTCTGGGCTCCCAGCGCGACCCGAGCGCGGTTCTTGCGAGCACAGAGGTTCGTGCTGTTGACGACCAGCCCCTTCTTGGCCCCCTGCATGCGAAGGACGACCTTGGTGAGCGGCGCGTCGGGGGAGCTCGGGAAGGTCGCCCTGATGCCGCCTTTGATCGAGTCGATGCGGGCTGAGACCTCGACGTCGACGATGCCGTGCAGGTCTAAGACCATGTCGGGCAGGTCGTTGTCAGATGACCTGAGGTAGACGGGGCCAGAGAGGGGCTCTGAGAGGAGCGGCGTCGTCGCGGTGACGTGCCCGTAGATCGAGCCGGGCGGGCAGGCGTCGGCGGCGAACTGAACGCGGGTGCAGATCGTGCGGATGTGGGCCTGCTCGAGGAAGGCCGAGCGGGGCAGGCGGGTGCGCAGCGAGGCGAGGTTGGCGTCGCCGGGCCGAGGCCGGTAGGTGGCCTCGAGCGCCGGGTGGGCGCCTCGCTTGGTGCCGCCTTTCAGCTTGATCTGCAAGCGCGGCTTGAAGTCCAGGCGCGAGCAGTTGGCGGCCTGGAAGCGAGCCTGGCGCGTCACCGGGGAGTCGTCTGCGACAGAGAAGCCGTTCACGCCCCCGCCCCAGATCTGAGCGACGGTGGCGAAGGGGTCGCAGCTGGTCGGGTTCAGGGTGAAGTCGGGCCGGTCGACGTCGACGCGGATGTCGCGGACCCGCAGCGGGATGCCCTCGAGGATGTGGGGGATCGGATCCGATGCCGCTCCGTCGACGCTCGCCACACCCGTCCTGGGGTCGACGCGAAGGGCTTGGCGAACGACGACCGTGCCGACGTCAAAGGGCCCGGCGACGGCGGGGACGATGCCGACCACCGAGAGGGGGGCGTTGCCCACCGGCCCGGCCAGGTAGAGCGAGCCCTTGGCGTAGGTCAGCTGCGAGCCGGCGCCGGCGCCGCCGATCGCGGTGCCGATCCGCGAGTTGGCCGGGCAGGAGGGCTGGGCGAGCTCTGCTTTGCCGGGCTTTGCCTTGGCGGCGGCGATCGCTGGGTCGGGGCATTTGGAGACCCCGGCCAGCTTGGCGAGGACGCCGGGCGGCAGGGTGGCGTCAAAGCGGGTCAGGTCCTGGTCGCCGTCTCGCCTTTGCAGGCGCATGTGGAAGGGCGAGAAGGCACCGGCTGAGTTGTTGGCGGTGCCCGCCACGAAGTCAGGCGAGAAGGGCCGGGCGCCGCCCGCCGGACAGGGGCCGCCCTCGGGGCCCGAGGTGATCTGGAAGGTGGCGGTGCGCCGCAGCGGGTCGGCGGGGTCCCCGGAGGGGAAGAGGTCGGCTACCGCCGTGTGGGTGCCGCAGGTGGGCGGGGTGATCAGCGGGCTTCTGCCGCCCTCGCGCAGGCGGGCCCGGAAGCGCGAGACCGGGTAGGGCGGCAGGTCTTCGAAGATCGTCAGGAGCTGGCCGGTGCTCGGGTCCGGTTCGACCCGGCCGGCGATCTTGAAGGCGAGGCCGAGGCCGGGGTCCTTGATCACCATGTAGAGGGCTAGGAGGGTGTCGAAGGGGTTCTCTTGGCCCGGCGTCAGCGTCGCTGGGTCGTCCTGGGCGCCGATGTAGAAGGAGCCGCGCAGCAGCTGGTCCTCGAGGATCGGGGTCTCGACTTCCAGGGAGCCGAGCTTTGAGGCCTGCGGGCAGCCCTGCCCGGCGCCCGAGAAGGCAGACTCTGCCGCTAGCTGGGCACGCGAGCAGGTCGCGAGCCCTTCGGCGGCTGAGGGGTTAAGCGTCATCCCCTCGGGGAGCTCCAAGACGGCGGCGGCGATGTCAGAGGCAGCGATCCCGTCAGGATCGGAGATCCCTTCGTCTTGGACC
>DASQDJ010000219.1:0-4026 GCA_035634215.1 Solirubrobacterales bacterium
GAGGGCTACGAAGAGGACGCCGAAGATCAGGATCGCGCGGCGCCGCGCCGCGACCGGCTCGGCCGGGCTGGCGGCGCGCCCCTGGCCCCGGCCCTTTCCAGACGCCTTTCTCCCACCCCGCTGAGGACTCACGAGGCCGGGAGCATATCTGCTGCGGGGGTCGCCGAGCTTCCCGCCTCGCGCAGGCCGCCTGCCATGGCGAGCACCGCGGCGAGGCGCGCCTCGGGATCGTCGGGGACTCGCACGGAGGCCGTCTTCTCGCGCCACTCGTAGAGCGCTCCCTCGACCTGCTCGGCGAGGGCGGCGGCGCCCTCGGAGTCGAGCTCGACGCCGCGCACGCTGAGCCGGCCGCCGCGCAGCTCGACGCTCTCCGCGCCCGCGAGGCGCAGCTCGATCCGCGCCCGCTGCAGCGCCAGCAGGTTCTCGGCCTCCGGCGGCGGCGGCCCGAAGCGGTCGCTGAGCTCGTCGCGGATCGCCCGCAGCTCGCCCGGAGCACGCGCCGCGACGATCCGCCGGTGGACGTCGATCTTGGCCGCCTCGAAGGGGATGAACGAGGCCGGCAGGTAGGCGTCGACCGGGACGTCGAAGCGCTGCGGCTCGGGCGCCTCCCCCGCCTCCTCGTCGCCGCGCGCCTCGCGCGCCGCCGCGACCGCCTCGTCGATCATCTGGCAGTAGAGCTCGAAGCCGACCGCGGCGACGTGGCCCGACTGCTCCTCGCCGAGCAGGTCGCCGGCGCCGCGGATGTCGAGGTCCCGCATCGCGATCTTGAAGCCCGAGCCGAGCTCGGTGTGGTCGGCGAGCGTCGAGAGCCGCGCCGCCGCGTCCTCGGTCAGCGCCTCGGCCGAGGGGTAGAGCAGGTAAGCGAAGGCGCGCTCACGGGAGCGCCCGACCCGGCCGCGGATCTGGTAGGCCTGCGCCAGGCCGAGCCGGTCGGCCCGCTCGACGATCAGCGTGTTGGCGGTCGGGATGTCGAGCCCCGACTCGATGATCGTCGTCGTCGCCAGCACGTCGGCCTCGCCGCGCAAGAAGGAGAGCATCGTCCCCTCCAGCTCGGCCTCGTCCATCTGCCCGTGGGCTTCGGCGACCTTCGCCTTGGGGACCATGCCGCGAATTTGCTCGGCCACTTCCGGCAGCGAGTCGATCCGGTTGTGCAGGAAGAAGGCCTGGCCGCCCCGCTCCAGCTCGCGCTCGATCGCTCGCCGCACCAGGTCCTCGTCGTAGGGGCCGACGTAGGTGCGGACCGGCCGCCGCCCCTCGGGCGGCGTCTCGATCACCGAGATGTCCCGCAGGCCGGCGAGGCTCATCTGCAGGGTGCGCGGGATCGGCGTCGCCGACAGCACCAGCACGTCGACCTTCAGCTTCAGCTGCCGCAGCAGCTCCTTCTGCTTGACGCCGAAGCGCTGCTCCTCGTCGACGATCAGCAGGCCCAGGTCCTTGGCGCGCACGTCGCGCGAGAGCAACCGGTGGGTGCCGATCAGGACGTCGATCTCCCCCGCCTCGTAGCGTTTCAGCACCGCTTTCACCTCGGCCGGCTTGCGAAGCCGCGAGACCCAGTCGAGCTCGAAGGGCAGCTCGGCGAGCCGCTCGCGGAAGGTGCCGAAGTGCTGCTGGGCAAGGATCGTCGTCGGCGCCAGCATCATCACCTGCTTGCCGTCGGAGGCCGCCTTGACGGCCGCCCGCAGCGCGACCTCGGTCTTGCCGAAGCCGACGTCGCCGCAGACCAGCCGGTCCATCGGCTGCTCGGACTCCAGGTCGGCCTTGACCGCCTCGATCGCCTCGATCTGGTCGGCGGTCTCGCGGTAGGGGAAGGCCGCCTCCATCGTCATCTGCCACTCGCCGTCGGCGGCGAAGGCGTGGCCCTTGCGGGTCCGCCGCTCGGCGTAGAGGTTGAGCAGCTCGCCGGCGATCGCCCCGGCGGCGCGCCGCGCCCGCGCCTTCAGGTTCTGCCAGCGCTTCCCGCCGAGCGCCGAGAGGCTCGGCTCGCCGCCGGCGCCGACGTAGCGGCTCAGCTTGGCGAGCTGCTCGGTGGGGACGTAGACCCGGTCCTCGCCCTTGTATTCGAGGTAGAGGTAGTCGCGGGTGACGCCGCCGACCTCGCGCGTCTCGAAGCCCGCGAACCGGGCGACGCCGTGGTCCTCGTGGACGACGTGGTCGCCGACCCGCAGGTCGCTGAAGGCGAGCCGGCCGCGACCGCCGCCGGGGGCGGGCTCGGCCCGTTTGCGGCGGTGGACGAGGCGGCGGATCGGGTAGACCGCGAGCTTCAGCTCGGGGCTGACGAAGCCCTCGCGCAGGCGGGCCTCGGCGAAGGTGAGGCCGGGGTCGGGCGAGAGGCGGCCGCCGTCGAGCAGTGCCGCGTCGAGGCGGTCGAAGCCGTAGCGGGCGCGCTCCCCCTCCCCCTTGCTGTCGAAGGCGACGACGGCGCGGTAGCCGGAGCGGACGAGTTTCTGCAGCTCGGACTCGGCCTCCTTCAGGTTGCGGGCGGGCGACTCGGCGCGCGAGGCGCGGAAGGCGTCCTCCTCGCCGTCACTCGCCCCGGTCACGGAGAGCGCGGCGCGCGCGGCGAGCGGGGCGGCAACGTCGACGTAGAGATGCTTCGCGTCGTCCGCGTGCATCGCCGTGGTCGCGTCCTCCCAGTGGTCGCGCAGCGCCGGCTCGATCTCCTCGGCCCCGGCGAGGACGATCGCGGTCGAAGCGGGGACGAGGTCAAGCGGCGCGCCGAAGCGGTCGAGCGGCAGCGCCTCCGTCGGGTCCGGCGCCTCCTTGCCTTCCTCGGCCGCCTCCATCGCGGCCAGCTCGGCCTGCTCGCGGTGCTCGAGGTCGAGCTCCGCGGCGGGGGCCAGCTCGACCCGGTCGGCGTCCCCCAGCGAGCGCTGCGTGAAGGTCGAGAACCAGCGCATCGACTCGACCTCGTCGCCGAACAGCTCGATCCGAACGGCGCGCTCCTCGGTCGAGGGAAAGACGTCGAGGATGCCGCCGCGGACGGCGAACTGACCGCGTTCCTCCACCTGCTCGACCCGCTCGTAGCCGGCCGCCGCGAGGTCGCGCGCCACCTCGCCGAGATCGATCTCCTCGCCGTCCTCGATCGCGAAGCCGGCCGGGCGCAGCTCGGCGTCGGGCACCGCCTCGGCGAGCGCCGTGGCACTGGCGACGACAACCGCGTCCTCGCCGTCGCGCAGCGCGTCGAGCGCGTCGATCCGCAGTCCGACCAGGTGCGGCGGCGGCGTGAAGTGCGAGGCGTAGCCCGTCCCCCGCGAGGGGTAGAAGCGCACGCGGCGCGGCGCCAGGTAGGCGCGCAGATCGGCGGCGAGGTCGCGCGCGGAACGGTCGTCGGGGCTGACCAGCAGGGCGGGCCGCCCCGCCAGGCCGCGGTCGTCCTCGAGCAGCGTCGCCAGCAGCAGCGGCCGCAGCGTCGCCGAGGCGCGCAGGGACGCCGCCTCCCCTCCCTGCGCCGCGTCGCGCACCCGTCCGGCGAGCGCGTGCAGGCGCTCGTTCTCGGCGGCGATCTCTAAAAGCGGGCGCAGTGACATGGGCAGCGAAAACGCCCGGATCGGGCGATCCGGGTCGAGCGTTCGATTCTACGAGCCGCGAGAAGGCAGCCCAGGCCCGGAGCGCTGCCACTCGACCTGGCCGACCCCCTCGGCGCGGGAGCGACCCTCGACGTCGTCCCACTCGTGCAGCATCGCCTTGAGGCGAGCGACCGCCTCGGGGGGGTGGGCGGCCACCTTGGCGGCCAGACCCAGCGCGGCTTCCTCGGCGCCGGCCGCCGGCGCGACGCGGTTGACGAGGCCGAGGCGCAGAGCCTCGTCGGCCCCGACCGTGCCGGAGGTGAGGAGCAGGTACTTGGCGGTGGCGAGCCCGCAGAGGGAGACCAGGCGGGCCGGCCCGACCGGGACGCCGAGCGCCGCGCCGGGGAAGCGCAGCCGCAGGTTCGAGCCGGCGACGCGCATGTCGCAGCCGACGGCGCTCTCGGCGCCGCCGCCGACCACGTCGCCGTGGCAGACCGCGATCGACGGCTTCGGGAAGGCG
>DASQDJ010000220.1:0-3926 GCA_035634215.1 Solirubrobacterales bacterium
GGTCGTTCTCGCAGTTGACGACCGGTGGCGCCTTCGAGAGGGCCGTGTCGGGGTCCTTGAGCCCATGGCCAGTGAGGACGCAAACGATCGATTCGGGCGGCTCCATGCCTTCGATCACCGGCAGGCCATGCGCCAACAGGCCAGCCACGGAGGCGGCCGACGCCGGCTCGCAGAAGACGCCCTCCCCCGCCGCCAGCCAGCGGTAGGCGTCGAGGATTTGCTCGTCGCTCACCGCCGCGACGCGGCCCCGCGAGGCGGTGAACGCCGCCATCGCCTCCTCCCAGCGCGCCGGGTTGCCGATCCGGATCGCCGACGCGACGGTCTCGGGCGACGTGACCGGGCTGCCGCTTACCAGCGGCGCCGCGCCCTCCGCCTGGAACCCGTAGAGGATCGGCGCCGTCCCCAGCTCCTGGAAGCCGCGCCAGTAAGCGGTCACGTTGCCGGCGTTGCCGACCGGGATCGCCAGCGCGCCGGGCGCTTCGCCGAGCTCCTCCACGACCTCGAACGCTGCCGTCTTCTGGCCCTCGATCCGGTACGGGTTGACCGAGTTGACGAGCTCGATCGGGTGGCGCTGGGCCAGCTCGCGGACGATCGCCAGGGCATCGTCGAAATTGCCCCGCAGCGCGATCACCCGCGCGCCGTGCATCAGCGCCTGCGCCAGCTTGCCGATCGCGATCTTGCCCTCCGGCACGATCACCGCGCCGCGAAGGCCCGCCCGCGCCGCGTACGCCGCCGCGCTCGCCGCGGTGTTGCCGGTCGAGGCGCAGATCACCGCCTCCGCCCCGCGCCCCTTGGCACGCGACACGGCCACGGTCATCCCCCGGTCCTTGAACGACCCCGTCGGGTTCGCCCCCTCGAACTTGAGGTAGGCGCGCACTCCCAGTCGCTCCGACAGTCGCGGCGCCTCGATCAGCGGCGTCGATCCCTCGTTGAGGCTGACGACGGGGTCGTCCTCCTCGAGCGGCAGGCGGTCCCTGTAGCGCTCGATGAGCGGGACCGTCAAACGAACTCCTCCTCGATGACGCGGATGGCCCGGGGCGGCGCGCGCAGCTCGTCAAGCCCGCCGATCGCCTCGAGCGCCGCCGCGAAGCGCGACTCCAGGCACTCGTGGACGACCATCACCAGCCGAGCGTCGTCGCCGATCCCGCGCTGCACCACGCTCTTCACCGAGATCTCGCGCTCGCCGAGCAGCTGGGCGATCCGCGCCAGCACGCCGGGTTCGTCAGCGACCTCCAAATGCAGGTAGAACGAAGAGCTGACGTCACTGGCGATCGACAGCACGTCGCGCGTCCCGTGCACCGGCGCCTCGCCGGCGAGGATCGAGACGACGTCGCCGAGCACGGCCGACGCGGTCTCCACGCCGCCGGCCCCCGGCCCCGACATCGTCACCTCGGTGATCGCCGGTGCCTCGACCATCACCGCGTTGAACGGGCCCTCGACTGGCGCCAGCGGGTGGCCGCCGTAGAGGAAGCAGGGGAAGACGCGGACGCTGATGCCCGAGTCCCTCCGTTCGGCGACCCCGAGCAGCTTCAACGACAGCCCGAACTCCTTCGCGTAGGCGATGTCGTCGGGCTGGATCGCCTCGATGCCCTCGTAGGCAACCTCGTCCAGGGTCACCGGCGTGTGGAAGGCGAGCCGGGCGAGGATCGCCATCTTCGCCGCGGCGTCGGCGCCGTTGACGTCCTCGCTCGGGTCTGCCTCCGCGTAGCCGAGCTCCTGGGCGCGCCCCAGCACGTCCTCGTACGCCGCGCCGGTCGTGGCCATCTCGCTGAGGATGAAGTTGGTGGTCCCGTTGACGATCCCGAAGACCTTGTCGATCTCCGTCACCCCGAAGCTCTCCTGAATCACCCGCACGATCGGGATCACCCCGGCGACCGCGGCCTCGAAGCGCAGCTGCACCCCCGCCTCGCGCGCGACCGCGAAGAGCTCCTCGCCGTGCTGGGCGAGCAGCTGCTTGTTGGCGGTGACGACCGGCTTGCCCCTCCGCAGCGCCTGCAGCACGTAGTCGCGCGCCGGCTCGGTGCCGCCGATCAGCTCGACGACCAGGTCCGAGCGGGCGAGGATCTCCTCGAAGTCGCCCTCGGACCGGGTCAAAACCCCGACCAGCTCGGGCCGGCGCCCGGTCGCGGCCTCGACCGCCTCGGCGCGCTCCTCGACCAACTCGGCGAAGGCGCGGCCGACGGTGCCGCGCCCCAGCAGCCCGATTCGAACCGGATCAGCGGGCATCGTCTACGTCGCGCGAGGTGAGGTCCTCGTAGGTCTCGCGGCGGACGACGGCCCGGGCCTCGCCATCGCGACAGACGATCACCGGCGGCCGCGTCACGCCGTGGTAGTTGCTCGCCCTCGCGTAGCCGTAAGCGCCGGTCGCCGGCGTCACCAGCACGTCGCCGGGGGCCGGCTCGGCGAGCATCGCGTCGCGGACCAGGACGTCCCCCGACTCGCAGTGCATGCCGGCGATCGTGACCAGCGTCTCGGCCGGCGATCCCGCCCGGTCGGCGATCAGCGCTTCGTAGCGCGAGCCGTAGAGCATCGGCCGCATGTTGTCCGACATGCCGCCGTCGACGGCGACGTAGGTGCGCACGCCGGGGATCTCCTTGACGGTCCCGACCCGGTAGATCGTCACCCCTGAGTTGCCGACCAACGAGCGGCCCGGCTCGACGAGGACGCGCACGTCCTCGCCGAAGACGTCGTGGACACCGCGGACCTTGACGTCGACGTAGGCGTCAACCGAGGGCGGCTCGTCCTCGGCCGCGTAGGCGATGCCGAGCCCGCCGCCCACGTTGACGACCCGGCACCAGTCGCCAGCCAGATCGCCGATCGCCCTGATCGCCAGCCGATAGGGCTCGAGCTCGAAGATCTGCGAGCCGATGTGGGCGTGAAGCCCAACCAGCTCGAGGACCTCCGAGGAAAGCACACGCTCGATCGCCCGAGCCGCCAGGCCGTCCTCGAGGCCGAAGCCGAACTTGGAGTCGAGCTGCCCGGTCTGGACGTAGTCGTGCGTCGACGGCTTTATCCCGGGGGTGACGCGGATCAACACCTTCTGCGGCCCCTCGAGCAGCCGCTCGCAGCGCTCGATCTCGTCGAAGGAGTCGACGATCAGGTGGCCGACGCCGGCCCGTGCCGCGAAGAGGATCTCCTCGTCGCTCTTGTTGTTGCCGTGCATGTGGATGCGGGTGGGATCGAAGCCGGCCAGCAGCGCCATGTGCAGCTCGCCGCCCGAGGCGACGTCGACCGAGAGCCCCTCCTCGGCGAAGAGCCGGTAGGCCGCGGTGCAGGGAAAGGACTTGCTGGCGAAGAGGACCTCGAAGTCGTCGGTGCGCCGCTCGAACGCCTCGCGGTATGCGCGAGCGCGAGCGCGCATGTCGTCCTCCGCGTAAACGTAGGCTGGAGTGCCGAACTCGGCGGCGAGCTCGACGACGTCGCAGCCGGCGATCTCGAGGTGCCCATCGGCGCCAATCCGGCTGCCAGCCGGGTAGACCGGCGAGCCCGCGATCGGGTCGACCACCGCCGCCTGTCCGTGCTCCGCCATGGGCGGCATTGTGACGGGAAACGGTGTCAGCCCGGGTCAGCCGCCGCCGCCGAGCACGCCTTCGACCGATTCGACCGTTTTGTCGACGGTCTGGCCGACGCTCGATTCGGGGCCGACGGCTCCTTCGACGACCCCTTCGGTGACGTCGGTGACGCCCGTGCCGCTCACGGCGCCGCCCGTCGCGGCGTCGACGCCGGAGACCGTGTCGTTGACGGTCCCCGCGACCGTGCCGGAGGGCGAGGAGCCGCCTCCACCCCCGACCGCGCCGCCACCTCCGTCGGGGCCGCCGCTATTGCCGCCTCCGCCGCCGTCGGGACTCGAGGTCGTGCCGGTCGCCGACCCGCCGCCGCCGGCGCCATCGCTGGTTGGCACGCCGGGCGGGGCGCCGCCGGGCGAG
>DASQDJ010000221.1:0-4504 GCA_035634215.1 Solirubrobacterales bacterium
CGTCGCGCGGGGGGAGGGCCTCGCGGGCCGGGTGGACTGTCCAGACGTGGTCGGCTCCTTCCTCTGGTGGGAGGCCGTGGACCTTGCCGACCGTGGGTATCGGGAGCTGGACCGCGCCGTGGCGCTGCTGGGGGAATCGCAAGAGTTGAAGCCGATCGACGCCAACAGGAGAGTTAGGATCGGCGAGGCCTTTCCCGTCGCCTTCTTGAAGTTCGCCTGCGAAGCGCCAGACGCCGAGGAGAGCCTGGAGACCGCAACCGGCCTCGCGATGTCCGTGGGGTTGCGCCAGTACGTGCGAGGCAGCCGCCTCCTCGTCGGGCGATTCCTCAACTGACGAAGTTCGCTACGGGCCCCTTGAGCGGCTGTATAGGGTGGGGCTCCCCAGACGCCCCTGGAGATGCCCAATTCACTCGACGCCGCACTGGTTTTCGCCCTCCTGATCGTGCCGGGGTACCAACTGGTGCGCGGCTACGCCGTGGCCAGCGGGGCAGACGCTCCCGACCGCGACCTCTACGTGCTCGCTCAAGCCGTGGTCGCCAGTCTGGTCTGGCTTGCGCTCACCTGGCCCGCCGTTCGGAACCTTCTGATCTGGGTCGGAGAAGATGCGCTCGGAGACCATCTTCTCTGCGTCTACCTGATCGCTCCCCTCGTGGTCGGGCTTCCCTACCTGGTTGGGAGCGTCGGCGGCTCCGCCGTCAAGAAGTTGGCGGCTCCGCGTGGCGCCAAGGGGCCCACTGCCGTCCTGCGCTTCCTCTCCGCTGTCGGCATCGTCGGCCGCGGCACGTCATGGGACCGCGTCTGGCTCGGGGCGATCAAGGCCGGGAGGGCGGTGGCGACCGTCGATCTGGTCAACGGCAAGTCGATAGTGGGACAGTTCGCCTCGAACTCGTTCGTAGCGGCGTCTCCGGCCGCGCCCGCCGTGTTCTTCGAGCGCGCTTACGAAGTGGATGCCAACGGCACGACCACGACCTTCGCCGCGGGTGCTTTCATAGATGCGGCACAGATCGTCGCGATCAAGTTCAACCGCATCGGGTGACCATGGCAGATCGTCCAGAAACTCCTATGGGCAAGATCTACGGAACGAAGGACCTGCGCTCCGACGAGGAAGTCTTCGCCATCCTGGAGAGCGAGGCGGAGGAGGCCGGGGCCGAGGAGTTCGGCGTGGCGGGCGCTCGCGAGATTCGCCCCGACCTGCCAGGAGAGTCATTCGAGCGCCTCCTCGGCAGCGAGGCGGTCCAGGCGGACATCCTCCGGCATTGGCACTCGTTCGATGTCCTGCATCGCGGCGGGGCCGAGGCATCGAGGTCGAGGCCAGACGTGCCGACGACCGGGTTTCGAGGGTTCTGTGTTTGGCTGAACGGCTCCTCTACCGAGGAGGCTGCCGAACTGGCGATCGCCCTGGACCGGGAGTTGCAAGCCCGGAAGCTCCCGCGCGAGCTGCTCGACCGTGGCTTCGTGCGTCGGAGCTTCCCGCATTCCCCGTCCACGCCCTACGGCGACCGCGATGCCGAGCTTCGCCAGGTCGCCTTTCTCGCGGAGCTGCTCAGCCGTCACGGGATAGCGGTGATCGCGCTGGCCGGTCCAACTCATCCGAGCCTTCGCGGCGCGGTGCGGGAGGCGATGGGCGATCGTCTCGTCGAGGCCTACGTCCATTCCCGGCCCGATCTGATGACCTTCCTCGAGGCGCACGAGCTGCATGAGGATCTAGCCCGGGAGCGAAGCGGCTCTTTCGCCGCCTACGGCGCGCCGTCGGACGCCGACGTCGTTTTCGACACGGAGCGCGAAACGATGGACGAATCGGTTCGCACCTTGATCGACCTTCTGCACTCGCGCGACCTCCTCCCGACCGGCCAAGAAGAATTCGTCCTGGGGTGACTCAGGCAGGGATTAGGCCCTCGAGCCGCTCGGCGAGGCGTTTCATGCCGCGCTCGCGGGCCGCGGCGGCGGCGCCCGCCCAGTCCGTCGGGCGGTTGGGCGGGCGCTCGACGCCCGCGTCGCGCAGCGTCGCGATGTCCTTGAAGGCGAGCAGCTCCTCGCGGCCGTCGATCAGCGCGCCGCGCAGCGCCGGCCGCCGCTCGCGAATCGCGCCGTCGAGCACGGCCTCCAGCGAGCCGTGGCGGCGCAGCAGCTCGGCGGCCGTCTTCGGGCCGACGCCCTTTGCCCCCGGTATCCCGTCGGACGGGTCGCCGCGCAGGGCGATGAAGTCGGGGACCAGCTCGGGGTCGATGCCATAGCGGTTGCGCACCTCGTCCGGCGTGACGATTTCGGCGCCTTTGTTGCCGGTCCGCACGTAGAGGACGGTGACCTTGTCGCTCGCGCACTGGTACATGTCGCGGTCGCCGGTCAGGAGCAGCGCCCGGCCGCCAGCCTGGGCCTCGCGCCGCGCGTAGGTGCCGAGCAGGTCGTCGGCCTCGAGGTCGTCGCTGACCGCGACCGTCCAGTCGAACGCCTCGAAGAAGGGCCGCGCGTCCGCCCACTGCGGCGAGAGCCCCTCGGGCATCTCGACTCGCTCGGCGTGGTAGCTCGGGAAGAGCTCGGTCCGGTAGGAGGCGGCGTCCGGCCCGAAGCAGAGCACGACGGCGCGCGGCTCGTGCGCTTCGACCTCGCGCAGGATCAGGTTCGCCGCGCCGAGCAGCGCGTTGACCGGGTTGCCGTCCGGCCCCTTGATCGAGTCGGGCAGCGCGTAGAAGGCGCGGAACAGCATCGACGGCGTGTCGACGGCGAGCAGCGGGGTTGGCATCTCGCGCAGCTTACGAGCGTTGGCGGGACGTGATTGACGTTGACCACCCATAGTGGGTGGTCAAGGGAGCACACGTCGGTGCGGTGCCAGGCGACGCCGGCCTTTTCAGAGCCGGTCGCGGCGGTTCGCTAGGTTCGGGCGTCGTGAACGCAATGCCCGCATCCGACGGCGACCGTCCCGACCGTGCCCTGCACATCGAAGACCTCGTCAAGCGCTACCCGACCGGCGTGGAGGCGCTGCGCGGCGTCTCGCTGGAGATCGCGCCCGGCGAGCTGTTCGGACTGCTCGGGCCCAACGGCGCCGGCAAGTCGACGCTGATCCACTGCGCGACCGGGCTGGCGCAGCCGACTTCGGGGGCGATCCGGGTCTTCGGCTTCGACGCGATCGACCACTACGCCGACGCGCGCCAAGCGGTCGGGCTGGCCCCGCAGGAGCCCAACATCGACTGGTTCCTTACCGTCGCGGAGACGCTCGACTACCACGCCGGCTACTTCGGGATGCCGAAGCGCGAGCGGCGCGATCGCGCCGAGGAGCTGCTCGAGACCTTCTCGCTCACCGAGAAGCGCGACGAACGCACCCGCACGCTCTCGGGCGGGATGAAACGGCGGCTGATCCTGGCGCGGGCGATGATGCACCGACCGCGCCTGCTGATCCTCGACGAGCCGACCGCTGGCGTCGACGTCGAGCTGCGCCTCGAGCTCTGGCACTACGTGCAGCGGATCAACCAGGAGGGGACGACGATCCTGCTGACCACGCACTACCTCGAGGAGGCCGAGCAGCTCTGCGACCGAATCGCCTTCATCAACGAGGGACAGATCGTCGGCCTCGGCACCAGCCCCGAGCTGGCCGAGAGCTACGGGGTCAGCAGCCTGGAGGACGCCTACCTGGCGCTGGTCGGCCGCAAGGAGCTCTCGCGATCCCACGTCGAGGTGACGCCCGCGTGAGCGCCGCTCAGATCCGCCTCTTCACCCTCTGGCGCCGCGAGGCGAACCGCTTCATGAAGATCAAGAAGCAGACGATCGGCGCGCCGCTGCTCGAAACCTTCCTCTACATCTCGGTCTTCGGCGCCGCGCTCGGCACGCGGATCGACGAGCTGCACGGGATCGACTACGTCGTCTTCGTCATCCCCGGGCTGATCATGATGGCTTGGTCGATCAACGCCTTCACCAACAACTCCTCCTCGATCCTCCAGCAGAAGTTCCAGGGCGCGATTCAGGACCAGCTCTCCTCGCCCGCCTCGCCGCTCGAGCTGTTGCTCGCCTTCTCCTTCGGCGGCTTCATGCGCGGCCTGGTCGTCGCGGCGCTCACCTTCATCGCCGCCTCGTTCCTCGTCGGGTTCTTCTTCGCGCAGCTCGGCGTCCTGATCGGCGTGCGCGCGGAGCAGTTCGACGACGTCGCGTTCGCGCAGACGTTCATCCTGCAGCCGCTCATCTTCCTCGGCGGCGTCTTCTACTCGGCCTCGCTGCTGCCCGAGCCCTTCGAGACGCTCACCCACTTCAACCCGATCTACTACATGATCAACCTGGTCAGGTACGGGTTCCTCGGCTACACCGAGGCGAACATCGCGCTGTCGCTCGGGCTGCTCTCGCTCGCGACGCTCGCCTTGTTCCTCGTGAACAACCGGCTGTTCACGAGCGGCTACAAGCTGCGCGCCTAGCCGCGCCGCTTGCCGCCCTTCTTCGCGCCGCCCTTCTTGCCGCCGCCCTTCTTGCCGCCGCCCTTCTTGCCCTTGCCGCCCTTCTTGCCGGGCAGCGGGACCGGCTC
>DASQDJ010000222.1:0-4861 GCA_035634215.1 Solirubrobacterales bacterium
GCCTCGTCCCAGGTCATCGGATGGGAGTTCGCCGCGGTCGGCGCTGCGCCTGCGTCAGCCGATGTAGATCGGGGTGCCGACGTCGACCAGGTCGTAGAGCTCTTCGACGTCGGGGATCGCCATCCGGATGCAGCCGTGCGAGGCGGCCGTCCCCAGCGAGGAGGTTTCTTCGGTCCCGTGGATGCCGGCGCCTTCGTAGATCCCCATCCAGCGCGCCTTCAGCGGGTTCGACGGGCCAGGCGGGATCGACTGCCCGGCGAGGCTGCCGGCCCAGTCGGATTCCGGCACGTTCCAGGTCGGTTCGACTTCCTTGCTCTGGATCGAGTAGAGCCCTTCGGGCGTTTCCAGGCCTTCCTGGCCGACCGCGACGGTGTAGGTCCTGGCGAGCTTCAGGTTCCTCCAGAAGCGCAGCGTGTAGGTGGAGCGGTCGAGCGTCAGGTAGGTCGGGTACTCCTCGGCGACCTCGCTTGCCAGCACGTCCGGCTTGAGCGGGTGGGCGCGGGCGGCGATCGTGTGGTCGGCTCCGGCGTTGAGAACCGCCGCGTTGAGCTGGTCGGTGAGCAGGTTGTCGCGCAGCTTGCGCCCGTACTCGGGCGGAACGACGGTCAGCGAGCTTCCGCTGGCTTCGACGCCGGCGTCGCGCGGTTCGCGGTTGACGTCCTCCGCGACCCTGCGCACGAAGCGGTTGATCGCCCGCTCGGAGTACTCGACCCGGGCCGGCACCGCCTCCTCGACCTCGTCGCCGGTCACGTAGCGGACCATCCGGCCCGGCAGGCCGCCGTCGCGGCTGGCCTCGAGTGCCTCTTCGACCGCCGCGTCGAGGTCGGCGCGGAGCTTGAGCTGCTCCCCGGGCAGCTCCCAGCTCTCGCCGTCGTAGCCGACCCGCAGCGAGTGCCGCAGCGGCGCCAGCAGCTGCTTGCGAACGGCCCGCTCAGCCTGGACGGCGTCCATGCCGCCTACCTCGACGCCGCCGATCGTCACGCCCTCGGCGATCGTGTCGTCCTTGCTGGAGTCGTAGGCGTAGGCCGCGACGGCCCCCAGCAGGAGCAGCGCCACGAGCGTGGCGAGGGCGATCTTGGTCTTTCTCCCCATCAGGCCTTTGCGTGAATCGCCATCGAGCATCGTTCGGCTGAGGCGCCGGAAAAGTTTAGGCACATGGAGCATTCGCCCAGCGGGCCTCGCTCCCTGCAACTACCCCTGCGCTCCTGCGTCCACGCCGGGCCCTGCGGGTATGTTCCCCTCCGTGCGCGCCAAGGACGAGGTCCGCAGGGAGATCTGGAAGGCGATGGACCGTGAGGGCGTCTCACGCTTTCCCGGCGCCGAGGGGCGCATCCCGAACTTCGCCGGCGCTCGGCTCGCCGCCGAGAAGCTCGTCGCCCACCGCCTCTGGAAGCGGGCGCGGGCGATCAAGGCCAATCCCGACTCTCCTCAGACGCACGCCCGTCGGCTCGCCCTCGAGGAAGGCAAGACCCTGATCATGGCGGTGCCCCGCCTGCGCGACCCGCACCCCTTCAGGGTTCTCGAGCCGCAGAGCCTCTCGAAAGCGGCGATGAAGGAGGCGGCGACGATCAAGGGCGCGCTCAGGCACGGCCGTGTGGTGGCGCTCGACGACCTGCCGGAGATCGACTTCGTCCTCTGCGGCTCGGTCGCCGTCAACCTGAGCGGCGCCCGGATCGGCAAGGGAGGCGGCTACTCGGACCTCGAGTACGGCGTGCTGATCGACGCCGGCAAGATCGACGACCACACGACGGTCGCGACCACGGTCCACCCGATCCAGATCGTCCGCCGCCACCTGATGGTGACCGCCCACGACCTGCCCGTCGACGTGATCGCCACCCCCCGCGCCGTGATCGACGTAGAGCGCCAGTTCGAGCGGCCGCGCGGCATCCTCTGGGACCACCTGCAGCCACCGCAGATCCGCGAGATCCCCATTCTGGAAAGAATGGGCTATGCCTGAGCTGACCTCCGCCGAGGCGCCTGTCTTCCCGGCGTCCGACTACGGCGAGCCCGACCCGGAGTGGCTGCGGATCGACTGGCGCCGCCATCTCCACCGCGTGGACCTGCCCGGCGCCGAGGTGAACTACGTCGACCTGGGCGAGGGCGAGCCGATCCTCTTCGTCCACGGCCTTGCCGGCTGCTGGCGCAACTGGCTCGAGAACCTCCCCCACTTCGCCCGCTCCCACCGCGTCGTCGCGCTCGACCTGCCGGGCTTCGGAGACAGCCCGATGCCCTCGTGGGAGATCAGCATGGCCGCCTACGGTCAGCTCGTGCACGACTTCTGCGAGAAGCTCGAGCTCGATCGGCTGGCGGCGATCGTCGGCAACTCGATGGGCGGCTTCGTCTCCACCGAGGCGGTGATCGAGGAGCCGTCGCGCTTCGACCGCCTGGTCCTGGTCTCGGCGGCCGGGATCAGCTTCGCCGAGGCGCAGGGGCGCCACCTGGAAGCGGCTCTCGGTACCTTCGAAGCGGCGGTCCCCTTCATGGCGAAGGCGCGCGAGTTCTGGCTGAAGCGCCCGGGCACGCGGAAGCTCGCCTTCGGGCGAGTGTTCCGCTACCCGAACCGGGTCCGCGCCGAGCTGCTCGCCGAGCAGATGGAGCCGGGCATCCGGGCGTCCGGGTTCCCGGCCGCGATCCGGGCGATCGGCGGCTACGACACCCGCCACCGCTTGCCCGAGATCGAAGTCCCGACGCTCGTCGTCTGGGGGCTGAGCGACCACATCGTCCCGGTCGAGGCGGCGATCGGCTACCACCGGCTGATCGACGGCTCGCGGCTGGAGATCTTCGAGCGCACCGGCCACGTGCCGCAGATGGAGCGGCCGGGGCGCTTCAACGCGCTCGTCGAGGACTTCCTCGGCGCGGACCCGCTGATCTCCGACTAGCCGGTGATCGCGCCGGCGGACGCCGAGGAGACGGTAGCCGCGTACTTGGCCATCACGCCAGTCTTGTAGGGCGGTTGTGGGGGTTCGTATTCGGCGACCCGCTTCGCGATCTCCTCCTCGGAGAGCGCCACGTCCAGACGGCGGGCGTCGACGTCGAAGCTGATCTCGTCGCCGTCGCGCACGGCGGCGATCGGGCCGCCCTTCACGGCCTCGGGCGCGACGTGCCCGGCCATCAAGCCGCGGGTGGCGCCCGAGAAACGACCGTCGGTGAGCAGCGCGACGTCCTCGCCCAGCCCCTCGCCGACGATCGCCGCGGTGACCTGCAGCATCTCCCGCATCCCGGGACCGCCGGCAGGTCCCTCGTTGCGGATCACGACGATGTCGCCGGGCCGGATTCGCTGGTCCTTGACGGCGCGGAAGCACTCCTGCTCGTTCTCGAAAACCCTGGCCGGGCCGACCTGCTTGGTGCGCTCGGTGCCGGCCAGCTTGACCACCGCGCCCTCCGGAGCGAGGTTTCCGCGCAGGATGGCGAGGCCGCCTTCGGCCTTGAGCGGGTCGGAGATCGGCCGCACCACCTCCTGGCCGTCGGCCTCGCTCGCGGCGGCCGCCTCTTCGCCGATCGTGCGACCGCTGACCGTCATCTCCTCGCCGTGGAGGAGGCCAGCCTGGGCGAGTCGCTGGAGGACCAGGGGCACGCCCCCGGCCCGGTAGAGGTCCGTGGCGACGAAGCGGCCGCCCGGTTTCAGGTCGGCCAGCAGCGGCGTCTGGCGAGAGATCCGCTCGAAGTCCTCGATGTCCAGCTCGACGCCAGCCTCGCGGGCGACCGCGAGCAGGTGCAGGACGCCGTTGGTCGAGCCGCCCGAGGCGCAGACGCAGGCGATCGCGTTCTCCAGCGACTCGCGCGTAATGACGCGGCTCGGCCGCAGGTCCTCGGCCAGCACCTTCATCACGAGCTCGCCGATCTTCTCGGCGACCGTCCCCTTCTCGTCGTCTTCGGCGGGCACCATCGCCGAGCCACTGGGGCTGATGCCGAGCGCCTCGAAGGCGCAAGCCATCGTGTTGGCGGTGAACTGCCCCCCGCAGGCGCCCGCGCCGGGGCTGGCGGCGGCCTCCAGCTCGCCCAGTTCCTCGTCGCTCATGTCGCCGGCCGCGTGGGCGCCGATCGCCTCGAAGACGTCGAGGATCGTCACGTCGCGATCGTGCCAGCGGCCGGGCGCGATCGAGCCGCCGTAGAGCCTCAGCGAGGGGACGTCCAGCCGGGCCAGCGCCATCACGCAGCCGGGGATCGTCTTGTCGCAGCCCGAGAGGGCGACGATCGCGTCGAACTGGTAGCCGCGCGCGGTCAGCTCGATCGAGTCGGCGATCACCTCGCGGCTGACCAGCGAGGTCTTCATCCCCTCGGTCCCCATCGTGATCCCGTCGGAGATCGCGACCGTGTTGAACTCCATCGGCGTGCCGCCGGCCGCCCGCACGCCCGCCTTGATGTGCTCGGCGAGCCCGCGCAGGTGGAAGTTGCAGGGCATCGCCTCGATCCACGTGTTGGCGATCCCGATCGTCGGCCGGCTCAGCGCGTCGTCGTCGAAGCCGATCCCCTTCATGTAGGAGCGGGCGGCGGCGCGATCGGGCCCGTCGAAGACGACGCTCGAGCGCGGCCGTGGAAGGCTAGTCGCGGTGTCGCCGTTGGTGCTCATGCGTGGAATCTACTGTGGCTTAGCCGCGGCGGAGCTCAAGGCGCCGCGCGCAGCTCGAGCGTGCCGGCCAGCGCGTCCAGAGCCATCTCACGGGCCTCCGCCTTGGTTCGTCCCTGCGTCAAGACGCCCGGCACCTCGGGGACCGAAGCGAGAATCCAACCGTCGTCACCCTCCTCGTAGAGGATCGTCAGGTGAAGCGGGTCGCTCATCGCCCGAGTGTAGCCCAGGCCTTGCGGCGCGCGGAAAGCTCCTCTTTGCAGGGCCTTCATCGGTCCGCGCCGGACACCGAGC
>DASQDJ010000223.1:0-16869 GCA_035634215.1 Solirubrobacterales bacterium
GCCTCAACGACGGCGCGGTCGGCTACTTCGAGACCGACGCGGAGAACTACAGGACCTTCGAGGTGGTCTCCCAGGCGCTGCGCGCCGGCGGTGGCCACCTGATGCAGCTGCCCAACGTCCTGCACGCCGAAAAGCACCTGCCCCAGCGCAACTGGATCGCCGGCGAGGCGACGCTGGAACTCAGCGACCACCGCTGGAACGGGAAGGAACGCTACCTCGAAGGCTTCACGGTCCCGATTCCGTTGGGCGAGGTCCTCGAGAAGATCGAGCCGATCCCGTTTCGCCAGCGGCTCTACTCGGTCGACGAACTCAAAGAGCTCTACGAGTCGGTCGGCATGCGCCTCGCGAACGTCTTCCGAGGCACCGGCAAGCCGCGCATGCCTCGCGACAACCAGTTCGAGATCTTCGTCGAGGGCCGCAAGGAAACTTCGGCCTGACACGCTCGTACTCTTGTCGTTCCTTTAAGCATCCGTTATGTTTTTCCGGTCCGGGGAGTCTCGGGCCTTAGAAATCGACAGGGAGGGGAGACATGCTCTCGCTATTCCGCAGGCGCTTGGGAGTCCCGGGACTCATCTCGGTGATCGCGCTTGTTTTCGCAATGATCGGCGGCGCTTGGGCCGCCAATGGAGGGGGGTCGTGCGACGACGCGACCGCCTCGGCCAAGAAAGGCAAGAAGGGTCCTCGCGGTCCTCGAGGAAAACCAGGCAAACCAGGCCCTCCTGGGCCCGCTGGCGCTCCAGGGTTGCAGGGTGCCCAGGGTCCTCCGGGGCCACAGGGTCCTCCCGGGCAGCCCGGGCCGCAGGGTCCCGCTGGGCCTAAAGGCGCCACCGGTCCTGCTGGGGCTAAAGGCGCCACCGGTCCTGCCGGCGTAGGTGCCACCGGCGCCACCGGCGCTACCGGCCCTGGCCTCAGCGGCGCCTTGGTGGGAACCTACAACGCACATAAACTCAATACGGCGTTCGGAAAATTCACCGGTCTCCTGGCTGACGGCGAACATTACGTCGAACCGGTCAGCTTCATCGTGCCGCGGACGAGCGCGATCTCGGCCGCGAACACCAAATACGTGCCGGCTGACGGCGCTAACTTTGGCACCGATGTCGCTGCCGGTTGCCCCGGTGTCGTTAATGAAGTGCCCCAGGCAAGCGTCGGGAAATTCTGCGTCTATGAGGCTCCGACGCCCACCGTCCCGTTCGCGGACGCCACGGTGACGATCACCAAATCGGCTCCGGGCGACGCGGCCGAAACGGCAGGGATCGGCCCCGCCGGCGGGTCGATCTGGGTCGAGTGCGACACGCCTGAAGCCGCACCCGTCCCACTCTGCTCCGCCGCTGGCCTGTGGGCCGTCGGTCCGAGCAGCTAGGCACTCGAACACGAGCAATAGCAGCATCGACCGCCCCGGCTGATCCGGCCGGGGCGGTCTTTTTATCCGGAGGTCACGGGGCGAGCACCCGGCCCAGTGATCCACACGAGCCGCACCGGGATACCTCGCTTCGCATTCGCTCTCGGCGAAGTTCGCGGTGTCAGCATGGGACCAGGCCTACGGCGTTCCGCAGTCCGGAAGCCCGTAGGCGGCCGCGATGTTTTCGGTCCTGCGGTAGGGATAGGACCGGTCTTCGGCGAGGTCCTCTCGAGTCCGCGCGACCATTTCCTCGATCGCCGTGATCACTTCCTCGACCTCCTCCTCCTCGCCGGCGGGAGGCTCGAGCGCCCGTAGATCGCGGATCTCGGCTTCGAAGCCGGGAGCGATCGCTTTCTCGATCAGCTCCCGCCTGGCTTGCGGGCTGTCGGGCTGGTCGCTGTGCTTAGCGAAGATCCTCCGGCCTTTGTTGGCGATCTCTTCCCTGCGTTTCTCGCAGGCCGCGTTCGCCGCCTGGATGAAGTCCGCTTTGGCGACGAGCTCCGGATCGTTGCCCGAGATCCTGCCGCTCTCCTCGTCGCCGCAGGCGGCGAAAGGAAGGGCGAGCGCCAGCGCCGCGCCGGCTATCAGGGATCGCTTGCGCATCGGGCTCCCCGCTGATCGGTCAGCGCCCTACTGCGGCGTGCCGCATTTGTCGATTCCGTACCTTGCCGCGATGTTTTCGGCTTTGTTGTACGGATAGGTGCCCGGATCGGGGCTGCCCGAGAAGTACTCGATGATTCGTTCGAGCTCCGCGTAGAAGGCGTCGAGTTCTTTGCTGTCTTCAGGGGGCTGGGGCAGCGCCTTCAGTTCTTGCAGCTCTCGCGTCAAGACGGGGACGATCACGGCTTTGGCGAGTTTCTTCGCCGCCACCGGGCCCGGGTCGTTGAAGATTTTTTTGAAGACTTTCTGGCCCTTCAGCTGCATTTCAGCGACCCGTTTCGCGCAGACCCCGTTCGCCTGCACGACGAACTCGGATTTCGCGGAGCCATCGCCCTCGCCTTCGCTTTCGGCATCCGAGCCGCTTTCGCCATCCGACCCGCCGTCAGTCGTGTCCGACCCACCGCCGGTCGTTTCGGCCGCGGTGTCGCCGCCCGACGAATTGGCGGTGCTGTCCTCGTCGTCGCCACACCCGACGGCGAATACGAGACCGATGAGCGCGACCGCGGTCGCGATGAGAAGGCGCCCCCGCATATTCATCTCCATGTCGTAGTAGATCCCAAGTACTAAAGGCCCATATATCAAAAGCGGGACCGGTCGGGAGTCGAGCGGGGGGGTCCGAGGCGAGGTCAGCCGGCGAGCTGCTCGATGCCGCTGGCGCGCTGCCCGCCCGCGGCCAGCATCAGCTTGAAGTCGTGCGGCGACGATGCGTAGTCGAGCGCGACCTCCTCGGTGACCTTGCCCTCCATGACATAGCCGAGCAGGGACTGGTCGAAGGTCCGCATCCCGTAGTACTCGCCCTCGGCGATCACCTCGGTGATCTTGCCGGTCTCGTTGGGGTTGAGGATCAGGTCCTGGACCCTGCCGGTCACGACGAGGACCTCCGACGCGGGCACCCGTCCTTCGCCCGTCACATCCGGGACGAGTCGCTGCGCGATCGCGCCCCTCAGGGTCGAGGAGAGCATCACTCGCGCCTGGTGCTGGAGGTGGGGGGGGAAGAAATCGATGATCCGGTTGATCGTCTCGGTCGCGTCCAGGGTGTGGACCGTCGAGAGGACGAGGTGGCCGGTCTCCGCGGCCGAGAGCGCGGTGCGAACCGTCTCCTCGTCGCGCATCTCGCCGATCAGGATGACGTCGGGATCCTGTCGAAGCACACGACGCATCGCCCGCGCGAAGCTCTCGGTGTCCGAGCCCACCTCGCGCTGGTTCACGATCGAGCTTTTGTCCTTGTGCAGGTACTCGATCGGGTCCTCCAGCGTGACGATGTGGTGCGAGCGGGTGCGGTTGATGTGGTCGATCATCGCCGCCAGCGTCGTGCTCTTCCCCGAGCCCGTGGTGCCGGTGACGAGGATGATCCCGCGCTGCTCCTCGGCCAGGCGCGTCACCACCGGGGGAAGCCCCAGCTCCTCGACCGAGCGGATTTCGAAGGGGATCGCGCGGCAGACGATCGACGTCGACCCCCGCTGTTTGAAGGCGTTGACGCGGAACCGCGAGACGCCGGGGATCGAGTAGGAGAAGTCGGCCTCTCCGTCTGCCTCGAACTCGGTCCTGGACCGGCTCTCGGCGATCGCGTTGAACGCGCTGTCGGTTTCCTCGCCGTTGAGCGGTTGATACCCCTCGAGGGGGGTCAGCTCGCCGTGCAGACGGACCGTCGGCGGCACGCCGACCTTCACGTGCAGGTCGGAGCCGCCCCGCTCGACGAGCGTGCGCAGCGCTGAGTCGATCTCGAACATCCTGGTGACTATCGGCGCTTCGATGCGCGCTCTTGAGCAGCCTCACGCACACCCTATTAGGGACAGCATTGTTCAACAAAAAGCAATTTCTTGCGCAAACTGCGCACGTACCTTAAGGTGGACCGGTGGCGTGGGGAGACAACGTCTTCAGCGGATTTCAGGTCCCGCTGAGCGGTCTTACGGGCAATCGCTACCTCGACGGCGTCGAGCGCCGCGGCTGGCTCGACCTCTGGCGCGCTCCCGTTCTCGATGCTGTCGAAGAGGGCGGCATCGAGGCACGCTGGTTCGGCCCGATCCAGGCGACGATCGTGGCCGGCCTGCCGCACGCGCCGCTGCTCAACTTGATTCTCGGTGCCGCCGAGCACGGGGCGGTCCGCGACGGGCATCTCGAGGCGGCGATCGAATGGGCGGAGTCTCACGGCATCGACTGCCGCATCCCGGTCGCGACCGATGGCCCGGAGGCGGGAGCGGCCGAAGACGTCCTCAACCGCCGCGGCTACCGGCGCACCGAGCGCCTCGTCAGGTTCGTGCGGGACACCTCGCCGCCGCGTTTCGTTGAGCCGGCGGAGATCGAGGTGGACGAGGTGCCGGAGTTCATGGAAGGCTTCAGCGAATACATCGCCGAAGGATTCGGCCTGGACCTGATCGCCGGCGCCTTCTTCGACTGCCTGCCCGAACGCGACAAGTGGCGCTCCTACGTGGCGATTGGCGACCACGGCTACGGAATTGGCGCCGCGACGATGATGGTCGACTTCGGCGTGGCGATGCTGGGCTTCGCCGCGACGAACGCGCCCGAGCGCGGCAAGGGCGGCCACCTGGCGCTGCTCAGCCGCAGCATCCGCGACGCCGCCGCGGCTGGCTGTCAGGTCGTCTTCACGGACGCCGAAGAACCGATCGGCAACCCGCCGGGGCACTCGCCCGCCGCGCGCAACCTGGCGCGGGCCGGCTTCCGTGAATCGGCGGTGCGTCCGATCTGGCGCCCGGGCTGACCCGCAGCGCCCTGCCTCGGCGGCCCGCTCAGGTGACTTCGCGCAGTTTCTGCGCTTCGCCGAGCTGCTGGAGCTTTTTGAGGCTCTGGTTCTCGATCTGGCGGATTCGCTCGCGCGTCACGTTGAAGGTTCGGCCGACCTCGTCGAGCGTGCGGGGATGCTCGCCGCCGAGCCCATAGCGCAGTTCGAGCACGCGGCGCTCGCGGTAGGAGAGGTTCTCGAGCGCCTCCTTCAGCGCCTCTTTGGTGAGCAGGTCGGCGGCCCGGTCGAAGGGGGACTCGGCCTTCTCGTCGGCGATGAACTGGCCGAACTCCGACTCCTCCTCGTCGCCGACCGGCTTCTCCAGCGAGACCGGCGCCTGGGCGGAGCGTTTGATCGAGTCGACCTCCTCGGGGTCGATCCCGGTGACCTCGGCGATCTCCTCGGGGGTCGGCTCGCGGCCAAGCTCGGTGACCAGCTTGCGCTCGGCGCGCCCGATCTTGTTCAGCTTCTCGACGACGTGGACCGGGATGCGGATCGTCCGCGCCTTGTCGGCGAGCGCGCGGGCGATCGCCTGGCGGATCCACCAGGTCGCGTAGGTCGAGAACTTGAAGCCCTTGCGGTAGTCGAACTTCTCGGCGGCGCGGACCAGGCCCAGCGTGCCCTCCTGGATCAGGTCGAGGAAGGGAAGGCCCTGGTTGCGGTAGTTCTTGGCGATCGAGACGACCAGGCGCAGGTTCGACTCGACCATTTTCTGCTTCGCGTCGAGGTCGCCGCGCTCGATCCGTTTGGCGAGTTCGACCTCCTCCTGGGCGGTCAGCAGGCGGACTTTGCCGATGTCCTTGAGGAACAGCTGCAGGCTGTCCGTCGTCAGGTCCGGTTTCAGGTCGAGCGCCTGTTTGCTGCGGCGCCGCCCTTTGCGACCGGTGTCGGCGGGCATGGCTTCGGCGGCCGCTTTCTGGGCCGGGTCCATGTCCTCGACGAGCTCGATGCCCTGCTTCTCGATATGCCCGTAGAGGTCCTCGACGTCGGACTCGTCTAGGTCGACCTCCGACACCGCCGCGGCGATGTCCCCGAAGGTGAGCACGCCGAGCTGCTGACCGCGATGGATCAGCCCTTTGACCTCCTCGAGCTCCTGAAGCTCCGCTACCAGCATCTTGTCTGCACCGCTCCTCTGGGCTAGATGGTTAAGTCTCTACGCATGAAAGGCGGCGGGAGTCGAAAAGTCGCGACCGGCTTGGCCGGAGGGAAGCGCGACCCGCATGAAAAGGGACCGACAAGGCGGTCCCTACCGAAGAGCCTCTCGTACGTCTGTTCCCATGATAGGCGCTTCAGTTTTTGAAGTCAATGCCTGAGCGGCCCCATGGCTGAGCGACTGGGCCGCGCCCAGCCGTGGCTGCGCGCCTTCTGGCACCGCGCCTACAGCGAGAACGTCACCGGCCTCTCGGCGATGGTCGCCTACAACCTGATGCTCGCCGTCTTCCCGTTCGCGCTGCTCGTCCTCTTCGTCTTCGGCCAGGTGCTGCGCATAGAGGGGGTCGAGACGGGCGTCCTCGACGACCTCCAGCGCCTCTTTCCGAACGTCGAGCAGGACACCCTCACGAACGTGCTGGAGCGGATCGAGGACAACTCGACGACGATCGGGATCGCCGCCTTCCTCGGCACGCTTTGGATCGGCGCCTCCTTCTGGGGCGCGATGGACACCGCCTTCTGTCGGATCTACCACGTCGAGTGCCGCGGCTGGGTCGAGCAGAAGCGCTTCTCCTTCACCATGCTCGCCGTCGTTCTCCTCCTGATCGCCGCGAGCATCTTCCTGCCGGCCCTGGAGGCGGGGCTCGTCTCCGGCACCGACCGGCTGCCGCTCGGCCTCTCAGACATCAAGGCGATCGACACGGTGCTGCTGCTGGCCGCCGCCCTGCTCGGCACCTTCGGGCTCTGCTGCGTGATCTTCTGGGCGGTGCCGAAAGGACACATGCCCTGGCGCGACGTTTGGCCGGGGGCGCTGTTCGTCACCGTCGCGGCCGGCATCGCCAACTGGGCCTTTCCCTTCTACCTGTCCAACGTGTCGAGCCTCTCGCACCTCGGCTCGACGGCGGGCTTCGTGCTGATCGCCCTGCTTTGGTTCTACCTGCTGAGCCTGGCGCTGCTCGCCGGCGCCGTGATCAACTCGCTGCGTCACGAGCTCCACGACACCGGCGAGCTGCCATACCGCTAGGCAGCGTGCTTCGCGACTTCGGCGGGCGCGCCTCCGAAGAGCACGAGGTGCAGGCCCTCGACGACGGCGCGGGCCAGCCGCTGGTCGCCGCCGAATTCCAGCCCGTCGATGTCCGCCGCGATCACCGCGCGCAGCCAGGCGCTCGTCGGCCCGGTCACCCAGGCATCCACGTCGCGGTCGAGCCGCACGTTGCAGGACGCGAGCTTGCCGTTCTCGAGATTGGCCATCGCGCCCACCAGGCGGCGATCCCGACCGTCGCCCATCTCGACGCCGAGCCGGCAGGAGCCGGAGAAGTCGGCGGCGACGGAGATCAACGGCAGCACGAGGAGGAACGCCGCCTCGGCGTCGATCCGCGTTATCGGCGCGGTTTCCTCCGGCAGGTGGCGGCGCTCCCACCGCGCGGCGGCCGCGAGCGGCCCGATCCCGCGCCGCAGCCAAGGCGTCGGGACGTACGGCGTCCCTTTCCCATTGCCCGGGCAGGGCTCGACCTGGCCGGTCAGCCGCATCGCGCCGAGCCGCCGCTCGAGCGAGGGATAGCTGAGCCCGCCGATGATTCGGTCCAGCTCGGTGAGCGACAGCGGGCGCGCCGCCAGCGCGCGAAGCATCGTCGAGGACCAGGACTCGATCAGCGACTTGACAGCCGCCTTGCCCTTGCCGTTGCCGAAGTCCAAGGGCCCGTCCGGCGCTTCCCGCAGCCATCGCTCCAACGTGTCGACGACGAAGAGGAGGTCCTTGCCCGCAGCGGTCAGCTCGTATTCGAGCACTCCCGGGAAGCGGTCCCGCCGGCGCTTCTCGATGGCGTTTGCCCGGTCGAGTTCCTTCAGGTGCGCGCGCAAAGTGGTCTGGGCCGGGGAGCCGGCCTCCCGACGCAGGTCCACGAGCCGCTTGGGGCCGTCGGCGAGCTTTCGCAGCACCAGGCCGTTCAAGGGACTGGCCAGCAGAGAGAGGGCACGCGCACCGGAGCGCGCCGTCTCCACCCCGTTGACCCCCATAACAGTCAAGGAGTTTGGATTATTACAGGAAAGCGGTGCCCTTTGGGAATGCGCCGGGTTCTCAGGCGCTCGCAAAAGTGAGCAGCTTGGGGCCGAGGCCGTCCACCAGGGCCCGGGCGAGCCTGCGGTGGCCGCCGACGTCGAGGTGGTCCCGCTCGAGCCCGATCATCGCGCGGATCCAGGCGGGGGGCTCGCCTTTGGCCCAGGCGTCCGTTCGCTCATCGTTCTCCGCGCTGCAGCTCACCTTCCCCTTCTGGACGTGCGCGACGACCGCGGCCAGATCGCGATCGCCGCCGCCGTTCAGGGTCATCCCCATCAGGCAGGACCCGGTGAGGGAGGAGGGCGTGCGCAGCGCCGGCAGGGCGAGGAGGAAGATCGTCTCGGCGTCGACCCGGGCGATGCCTACGCAGTCGTCGGCGAGGTGCTGCTGCTCCCAGTGCACGGCCGCCGCCAACGGGGCGACGCTCTGCCGCAGCCAGTCGGTGACCGCGTATGGAGTGCCCCTCCCGTCGCCCTCGCGCGCTTCGACGAGGCCGTTCAGTCGCAGGGCGCCGAGCCGCCGTTCGATTGCCGGATAGCTGACCATCCTGATCGCCCCGGCCAGTTCGCTGAGCGATCGCGGGTTCCCCGCCAGGGTGCGCAGGATCGTCGACGACCAGCCGCCGAGCAGGGCTTTCAGCGCCGCCTTGCCGGCGTCGCCCCCGAAGCTCAGCGGCTCCCTCGGCATCAGCTGGAGCCAGCGCTCCACCGCCGCGACGACCTCAAGCAGGTCCTCGCCCGGCTCACCGAGGGCGAACTCGACCACGCCCGGCGAATCCTCGCGTCCTCGCTTCACGACCGCCCCGATCTCTTCGAGCCCCCGCAGGTGCGTTCGCAACGTGGTCTGTGGCACCGGGCCGGTCTCGACCTGCAGCTCGACCAGTCGTTTCGGGCCGTCGGAGAGGCGCTGCAAGACGCGGCCGATCAGCGGAACCGTGAGCAGCTCCAGGGCGCGACTGCCGGCCCGCAACTCGCTCCCGTTGCCGTTCGTATTCGGATGCGCCCCCCTACCAGTCAAGGTGTTCTGATTATGGCACGGATTCGGCCTTAATTAGAAACACTGAAGGCCGAACATCTGCGGACCGGAGGGAAACGCCCGCACTCGCAGGAATTCGCCCAGCGCGCCCCTCCTGCCCGGGCGGCTCAAGCCCCACGCTCGAGCTGCCGAGCTAATCAGCGAACGTATGAGGGAGAAGCTCAACGAAAACCCGCTGATGCAGGTCGCCCTCGTCGGCGTCCTGCTCGTCGCGACCGGATTCTTCGTGCTCTCGTCGATGGGTGGCGGCGCCGAAGAAGAAGCCGGCTCGACCGAAGAAGCGCCGGTGGGCGTCGCTATCGAAGGCTCGCCCGAAGCGGCGGGCTCGGTTGGCGCGGCGTCGGTCCCAGCCCTTCCGCCCGGTGCGGCGGCCGCGGCTCCGCCGCCACCGCCCGCCGTGGTCGCGGCCTTCGATTCGAACAAGACGGTTGTCCTCCTCTTCGTGCGCAATGGCGGCATCGACGACCGTCTCGTTAGGGCGGGCATGACGCGACTGCGCTCGCTGCCGCGTGTCGCCCCGTTCATCGTGCCGGCGAGCCGAATCTCCCGCTACGCGTCGATCGCCCAGGGCGTGGCGGTCGACCGGGTTCCGGCGCTGGTCGTGGTGCGGCCGAAGCGTTTGGCCCGCGACATCCCGTCCGCGACCGTCAGCTATGGCTTCCGGAGCCCGCAAAGCATCGCGCAAGCGGTGATCGACGCCGGCTACAAGGGCCGAACGCTCGATTACCACCCGTAGCGGAGACATGGATCCGCGGGACTTTCCAAGCCACCTGCGACCGGTCCCGGAGTCCGGCGACTCGACCGCTCCGGCTCTCGACCACGAGGGCGGCACGCCTGGCCTGACGCCGCCGCTCGCGCGCGGGCGCTCGAGCGGCTTCGTCACCGACGTGCTCGTCGACCTTGGCTTCGTCTCCGGCGACCAGGCCCAGCAGGCGATCGAGCAGGCCCGCACCGCGGGCCGGCCGCCAGAGCGCCTCCTGGTCGAACAGGGAGTCATCAGCGCCGACCAGCTGTCGCGGGCGGTCGCCGAGCGCTACGGGCTCGACCACGTCGACCTGTCCGCCTATCAGGTCGACATGGCGGCCGCGAACCTGATCTCCGTCAACACGGCGCGCCGCTACCGAGCTCTGCCCGTCGGCTTCGTCGACAAGGACACCTTGCTGGTCGCGATGGCCGACCCGACCAACGTCCTCGCGGTCGACGACATACAGATCGCCACTGCTCTCGACTGCCGCGTCGCGGTTGCCGCCGAGGAGGACATCGAGGCGCTGATCGGACGCCTCAACACCCTCCAGAGCGCCGTCCACGAGGCGGTCAGCGAGGGCGAAGAGGCGGCGGAGGACGAGCTCGCGGAGGTCGCTGACATCGAAGTCAGCGCCGAAGACGCGCCGGTCATCAAGCTCGTCTACAGCATCCTCGGCCAGGCGGTGGGGGAGGGGGCTTCCGACGTCCACTTCGAGCCCGACGAGAGCGAGATGCGGGTGCGCTTCCGAGTCGACGGGGTGCTGCGCGAGGCCGCCCACGTGCCGAAGCGAATGGTCAACGCGGTGGTCTCGAGGATCAAGATCATGAGCGACCTCAACATCGCCGAGAAGCGGATCCCGCAGGACGGCCGCGTCAGCGTCACCGTCGAGGACCGCCGCGTCGACCTGCGCATCACCACGTTGCCGACCCAGCGCGGGGAGGGGGCGACGATCCGCATCCTCGACAAGGACAACGCCCAGATCAGCCTCGACGAGCTCGGCATGGATGGGATCGCCCGTGAGCGCTTCGAAGAAGCGTTCCGGCAGGCCTACGGAGCCGTGCTCGTCACCGGGCCCACTGGCTCGGGAAAGAGCACGACCCTCTACGCCGCCCTGCAGCAGCTAAACCAGGTCGAGAAGAACGTCATCACGATCGAGGACCCGGTCGAGTACAGGCTCTCGGGCATCAACCAGATCAACGTCAACCGCAAGGCGGGGCTCGACTTCGCGACCGGCCTGCGCTCGATGCTGCGCGCCGATCCGGACATCGTGATGGTCGGTGAGATCCGCGACGCCGAGACGGCGCGGATCGCGATCGAGGCGGCGCTGACCGGCCACCTGATGCTGAGCACCCTTCACACCAACGACGCGCCCGGCGCGATCACGCGCCTCATGAAGATGGGAATCGAGGCCTTCATGACGGCCTCGGCGGTCGATTGCGTGGTGGCGCAGCGGCTGGCGCGCAAGCTCTGCCCCCACTGCAAGCAGCGCATGATCGTGCCGCCCCAGGCCCTCGCCGAGGCCGACATCCGGGTCGGTGGCGAGCTCGAGGCCTACGAGCCGGTCGGCTGCTCCCGCTGCAACCAGAGCGGCTACAAAGGCCGCGTCGGCCTCTTCTCGGTGATGCGGATGAGCGAACGGATCAAGGAAATGACCGTCTCCGGCGCTCCCGAGGCCGAGATCGCGAGCGCGGCGCGCGACGAGGGGATGTGCACGCTGCGCGAGGACGGCATCGACAAGGTGCGTCGCGGGCTGACCAGCCTCGAGGAGATCGTCCGTGTCACCGCCTAAAGCGAACGGCGCCGCGCGTCGATCTAGCTAGCCATGGAATTCGACTTCGCAGAGGTCCTCCGCCGCATGGTGGAGACGCGAGCGTCCGACGTGCATCTGACCGCGGGCGTGCCACCGGCGATCCGCGACAAGGGCAAGATCGTGCACATGGACGGCTTCCCGAAGCTGTCCGGGCAGGAGACCCGCGAGGTCGTCTACAGCATCCTCAACGACGACCAGCGCAAACGCTTCGAGAACGACAAACAGCTCGACTTCGCCTACGCGATCCCCGGCGTCGCCCGCTTCCGAGTCAACTGCTTCTTTCAGCGCGGCGCCGTCAGCGCCGCCTTCCGCCTCGTCCCGCACGAGATCCCCGCCCTCGATTCGCTGGGCGTGCCGCAGGTGCTGCGTGACCTGGCCGCCAAACCGCGTGGCTTCGTCCTCGTCACCGGCCCGACCGGATCGGGCAAGAGCACGACCCTGGCGGCGATGATCGACGTCATCAACCAGGAGCGCCAGGATCACATCCTGACGATCGAGGACCCGATCGAGTTCCTGCACCAGCACAAGAAATCGATCGTCAACCAGCGCGAGATCGGCTCCGATGCGGAAACCTTCGGGCTTGGATTGCGCGCCGCCCTGCGAGAGGACCCGGACGTGATCCTGGTCGGCGAGATGAGGGACCTGGAGACGATCTCCACCGCCCTGACCGCGGCGGAGACCGGCCACCTCGTCTTCGCGACCCTCCACACCCAGTCGACCGCGCAAACGGTCGACCGGATCATCGACGTCTTCCCGCCCGAGCAGCTGGGGCAGGTGCGGACCCAGCTCTCGATCGCCCTTCAGGGCGTCGTCACCCAGCAGCTGCTGCCCACCTCCGATGGGTTGGGGCGTGTCGTCGCCACCGAGGTGCTCGTGCCGACGCCGGCGATCCGCAACCTGATCCGCGAGGGCAAGACGCATCAGATCTACGCGGCGGTGCAGACCTCGGGCGCCGTGGGGATGCAGACGATGGACGCCGACCTGGTGCGCCTGGTGCGCGCCGGCAAGATCACCCGCTCGCTCGCTGAGCAGCGCGCTTCGGTGCCCGAGGAGCTCAAACGGCTGCTCGGCTCGGCGCCGGTGGCACCGGCCGCTCTCGGGGGCGACGGATCGGGCGCGATGTCGGCCGGTGGGCCGCCCGTCGGCGCGCCGCCCGCCTACACCGGGAGCTAGCCGATGGCGGGCGCCACCCCCTTCGCCTTCAAAGCCATGGACGTCGCCGGCGCGGCCACCGCCGGCGAAGTCGAAGCCGAGTCCAAGGCGCAGGTCACCGAGCAGCTGCGCCAGCGCGGCCTGATCGTCCTGGACGTCAGCGAGAAGAACGAGCCCTTCAAGATCGAGGAGGTCTTCCGTCGCTGGAAGAAGGTCGACATGCGCGAGCTTGCCGTGTTCTCGCGCCAGTTCGCGACCCTCGTCGCCTCCGGCATGCCGATGCTGCGGACCCTGCACACGCTCGAGGAGCAGACTCAGGACGATCGGATCAAGGAGGCAGTCGCGGGCGTCCGCGCCGACGTCGAGTCCGGCTCGACGCTGGAGCAGGCGATGGAGCGCCACCCCGAGGTATTCGACCGCCTCTACCGGGCGATGGTCCGTTCCGGCGAGGAATCCGGCCGCCTCGAGGACGCGCTCGACCGCGTCGCCTTCCAGGTGGAGAAGGCCGACGCGCTGAGGCGCCAGGTCAAATCGGCGATGATGTACCCGGCGCTGGTCTTCGGCTTCGCCGTGCTGGCCCTGCTCGCGATCGTCACCTTCGTCATCCCCGTGTTCGCCGGGATCTTCGAGGAACTCGCCGAGGAAAACCCGAACGAAGAAGGGGGATTGCCGATCCCCACCCAGCTCTGCGTCAGCGCCTCGGACGCGATCACGGGCTACTGGTTCATCATCTTCCCGCTCGTGATCGCCGCCGCGATCGGCTTCTTCAGATGGAAGCGGACCGACAAGGGGAAAGAAGTGTGGGACCGCGTCATCCTCCGCATCCCCTTCCAGATCGGCGACGTGATCCAGAAGATCGCTCTCGCTCGCTGGTCGCGCACCTTCTCGGGCTCGGTCTCGGCCGGCGTGCCGATGCTCCAGGCGATCAAGCTGACCGGCGAGACGGCTGGCAACGCCGTGCTCGAGCAGGCGATGGACGACGTCTACGCCTCGGCCAAGCGGGGCGGCTCGCTCGCCTTGCCGATCGAGAAGAACCCGATCTTCCCGCCGATGGTCGGCCACATGGTGTCGGTGGGGGAGGAGACCGGCCAGCTCGAACACATGCTGAGCAAGGTCGCGGACTTCTACGAGACCGAGGTCGACGCCAAGATCAAAGCGCTCACCTCGCTGATCGAGCCGCTGATGATCGTCTTCGTCGGCGGCATGGTCGGCTTCATCGTGATCGCGATGTACCTGCCGATCTTCAGCCTCTACGACAAGATCGGCTGATTCGCCCCACCTTCGCAGGTGCTACGGTGACGCACATGGATCGCGTCGGCGTTCGTGAGCTGCGACAGAACCTCTCCCGGTACCTGGCCGAGGTCAAGGAGGGGGAGACGTTCGTCGTGACCGAGCGCGGCCGCGAGGTGGCGCGGCTGTCGCCGTCGGGCCCTGCCGATTCGCCGATCGCCAGGCTCGTGGCCGAGCGAGGAGCGACGATGCCGCGAGGGAATCTGCTCGACCGCCGGTCCACGAATGGGCCCGCGAAAGGGCCGCCGAGCATCGAGGTTCTCGACGAACTCCGTGAAGAGCGCCTGTAGTGGGCCGACTCGCATATGTGGACAGCTCTGCTTACGTCAAGCTGCCGCTCGAAGAGGAAGGTGATGGAGCACTGCGGGAGGAGCTCGCCGACTGGCACGGCTATGTCTCCAGCGAACTGCTCGGCGTGGAGGCGATCCGCGCTTGCGCCCGGTATGGCGCCCCGTACGCGCAGGACGCCCGCGAATGGCTCCTCGACGTCTCCCTGCTGCCGCTTGACGATGCGGTGTTGGGCGTCGCCGCGATGCTCCAGCCGGCAGGCCTGCGCAGTCTCGACGCCATTCATCTCGCCACCGCGCTCACCGTCCGCGAGGAGATCGGCGCGTTCATCGCCTATGACGATCGCCTCGCCGCAGCCGCGGGGGACCACCGACTTCCGGTCGTTCAGCCCGGCGCCTAGCCGGTCGCCCCTACGCCATCCGTCCAGGTCGCCGTCGCCAGGGGTAATCCTCCGACGGATGGACGACGCCGCCACGAGCCAGGTCGCGATCGCGATCGCTCACCTGCCCGAGCGTCAGCGCGAGGCGCTCGAGCTGCGCGAGCTTCAGGGCCTCTCTTACGAGGAGATCGCGGCAAGGATGGGGACGACCTGGGCCTGTGTCAGCCAGCTCATCGCTCACGGCAGGGTCAACGTCTACGACGAGGTCCGCGGCACCATCCTCGCTTCGGTCGCGCCCTCGGCGGGCTGCGAGCGGGCGCTCGGGCTGATCGCCGCCCGTGAAGACGGAGAGCTCGACGACCCCTCCGAGGCGGGCTGGCTCGACGCCCATCTCAAGGACTGCGACCGCTGCCGTCGCGGGGTCGAGGAGATGCGGGCTGCCGCGGCGGCCTACCGCGGCGAGACGGTGGGGGCCCGGTCGGTCGAGTCGCTCGGCACCACGAAAGCGACTGCCGCTCAGCCGGCCGCTACCACGCAGCCGTTTCGCGGCCGGCGGTTGCCGCGACGCCGGCTCGTCACGGGCGCCGCCGTCGGGCTCGTGCTCGGCCTCACGGGGCTCGCCGCAGCGCTGGCCGGTGACGACACGACGCCAAGCCCCGCGGGGCCGGCGGCGGACGCCGCCTCGCCGCGGCTCAGCAGCGGCCGGGCGGACGCCAAGAAACCGGCGATGCCACGAGCCGCAAAGAAAGAGCAAGCCGCTGCCAAGAAGCGGAAGCAGTCGCGGAGTGAGGGGTCGGCGAGCGTGGCGGCGAGTGACGGGGACGCCGCCTACGCACCTGACGCCGCGGCAGCCCCGCTGTCGAGCCCGACCCCCGCCCCAGCTCCCTCGAGGAGCGGCACGCCAAGCAAGCCCGGCCAGGATCCGACCCGCCCCTCCGCGGGCGCGGTCGTCAAGAGCCCGACCAGGCCGGCCAAGAGCCCGACCGGGCCGGCGCCGCAGCCGACGCCGACTCCCAGCACGGCCCCCGAACCCGCCCCCGCGCCGGCACCCGAACCGCCGGGGAGCAAACTGCCCACGCAGTCCAACAAGCCGGCCGCGCCTCCCGGCCAGTCCGGGGATCATCCGAAGAAGTAGCGGGCGCGGCTCGCGCAGCCGGAACTCCCTTCCCCAGCAATACAGGGACCCGGTGAGCAGCGAGGCGCTCTCAGCGAGCACGACCCACGTGGGCTACCCCCTACCTGCCGCGGAGCGCCGCACGACGATCTGCCCGCCGCACGATGGTCCTGTCCGCGAGGCTCGGCCATTCGGCTAGGAGATTGCGGCTGTCTTCGATGCAATCTATTGTCGTTCCCTCACTCGACTCGGTAGTACCGAATGCAGGGGAGGAACGTCTTGCCACCAGCTCGCGCAGTGCCCATCTCGCTGTCCCGAAGCCGCTGCGCGGCGATTCTCGTGGCGCTGATCGCGGCGCTCGCGGTCACCCCCTCTATGGCGTCCGCCACCGTCCTGCCGACGACGATCAGCGAAAACATGACGCTGACCGCTGCCGGCAGCCCCTATACCGGCACGTCCACGACAGTCTCCGAAGGGGTGACGGTCACCGTAGAACCGGGCACCTTGGTCAAGCTCACGGGCACGCTGGCGAGCAAAGGGACCCTTGACGTCAACGGAACGGCGGAAGCGCCGGCTGTCTTCACCTCGTCGAGCGATTCTGCGCCAGGTCAGTGGACCGGCATCGTTCTTCAAGCGGGAGCGGGCGCGTCGAGCATCAGACACGCCGAGATTCGCCACGGGAAAACCGGGATCGCGCTCGACGGAAGTATCTCCCCGACTATCGAAAGCTCATCCATCCACGACAACGGCGAGACCGGCATCGCCGTCTCTGGTGGCGGTGCCCCAGAGATCGCCGATAACGCGATCGTCGAAAACGCCTACGCCGGCATCACCTTCTCTTACACCGGCGCATCCAGCCAGCTCGACATCCACGACAACCTTGTGGAGGGCAACAAAGCCGGAGGGATTCGCGTGGCGTCCTCCGGCGCGACGGCGCTCACCCACGTCGACTTCAGCGGCAACGAAGTCGAGGACAACCTCGGCCGAGCAATCTACTTCGAAGGGCCGACCCTCCCGCCAGACCTAGACGAGAATCTTTTAAGCGGCAATCA
>DASQDJ010000224.1:0-1866 GCA_035634215.1 Solirubrobacterales bacterium
GGATGTCGAGAAGGGCATCGAGCGCTCCACTGCGCCCGCCGGACAGGAGGCAGACAATGGCCAGTGAGAAGATCAAAGTCGCCTACTGGCCCGGCTGCGTCTCCCGCGGCTTCACCCCGGAGCTGCATGGCTCGATGGCCCTCGTCGCCGAGCGGCTGGACATCGAGCTGGTCGAACTCGACCGCGCCAACTGCTGCGGCGCCGGGATCATCTCCGAGCACAACCAGGAGTTGGCCGACACGCTCAACGCGCGCACCTTCGCGTTGGCGCAGCAGACCGGCCTGGCGATGATGAACATCTGCTCGACCTGCCAGGGCGCGCAGTCGGAGTGCCAGCAGCGGCTCGATGCCGACTCGGCCTACCGCGCCCACATCAACGAGGTGCTGTCCGGCCAGGGCCTCTCCTACGAGAAGGGCAAGGACGGCTTCACCAACAAAAACTTCCTCTGGCTGCTGGTCGAGGACTACGGCCTCGACCGCCTCGCCGAGAAGGTCGTGCGGCCGCTCTCCGGCCTGCGCGTCGGCCCCTTCTACGGCTGCTACATCGTGCGGCCCAAGCACCGGCTCGGCTACGACGAGCACCCCGAGCGCGACCTCTACCTGGAGCAGCTGATCGAGCTGCTCGGCGGCGAGGTCGTCGAGTACGACGGGGCGCGCAAGTGCTGCGGCTTCCCGGTGATCACGATGAACCGCGAGACCTCGCTGCGCCAGGCGGGAACCCACGTCGGCGACGCGCTCGACGCCGGGGCCGACTGCCTGGTCACGCCCTGCCCGCTCTGCCACCTCAACCTCGACATGCAGCAGCCCGAGGCGGCGAAGGTGGTCAACCGCGAGCTGGACCTCGCCGTGCTTCACCTGCCGCAGCTGGTGGGCCTCGCGCTCGGCTTCGAGCCCAAGCAGCTCGGCATGAGCAAGCACATCGCCTCGACCGGCTGGGTCGAGGAGCGCCTCGCCGTCGCGGCGGGCGCCTAGCCCGGCGGCGGTGGAAGCCGCCGAGGCGATTCTCGCCAGCCGGCTGCGCTTCCAGGAGCGCGCCTGCGAGCGGCTCGGCTCGGCCCTCTACGCCGATCTCTGCGGCCGGGCGGCCGAGGACGTAGAAGCGCACGGCCCGGTTTGGGAAGTCCTGCGGGGACACGAGCGCGAGCCGGCGGAATCGGCGCTGCCGCTGCGGCTGCTCGGCGCGGTCAACCGGCTGGCCTTGGAAGGCAGGGAGCCGGCGATCGCGGCGCGCTACGCGGACGGCGGCGATCCGGGGGCGACGTGGCAAGCGTTCGCCGCGGCCCTCGCGCGCAACGTCGAGGCGCTGCGCGAGCTGGTCGAGCTGCCGGTCCAGACGAACGAGGTCGGCCGCTGCGCGGCCCTGCTGCCCGGCTTCCTCAGCGTCGCCGGGGCGACCGGGCTGCCGCTGCGGCTGCTCGAGGTCGGCGCCAGCGCCGGCCTCAACCTGCGTTGGGACCGCTACGCGTATCGCGCGAAGGGCTTTTCGTGGGGACCCGACGGTTCCCCGGCGCGAATCGACTTCGAGCCGCGCGGCGACTGGCCGAAAGGGCTGCCGGAGCGGGTCGCGATCGCGTCACGCCACGGCTGCGACGCGGCGCCGGTAGATCCGACCACGCCCGAAGGCGCCCTCACCCTGGTGTCCTACGTCTGGCCGGACCAGCGGCAGCGGGTCGAGCGGCTGCGCGCGGCGATCGGGCTGGCCGCCGAGGTTCCGGTCGCGGTGGACCGGGAGAACGCGGCCTCCTGGGTGGAGCGCCAGTTGCGCGAGCCAGTTGCGGGCCAGGCGACGATCGTCTTCCACTCGCTGGTCGCTCAGTACCTCAGCGACGAGGAGGCGGCCGTTCTCCATGGACATTTGCGCGAGGCC
>DASQDJ010000225.1:0-1664 GCA_035634215.1 Solirubrobacterales bacterium
CACCTCCTCGGCGCGGGCCCATCCCGGGAACCGGAACAGCTCGGCCAGGTAGCCGGTGGCGGCCCGCGCCGCCCGGCCGCCGGCCGGCGTGCCGGCCACGCTCGCCTCCCCGGCGGTCGGCCGGACCCGGCCGCAGGCGATCTTCACCAGCGTCGACTTGCCCGCGCCGGTGGGGCCGAGCAGGCCGACCAGCTCTCCCGGCGCGACCTCGAGGTCGACGGCGTCGAGCGCGGTCGTCCTGCCGTAGCGCTTGGAGAGGCCGCGGGCGGAGAGGGCGGCGGTCATCCGCACAGTCTTGCGAGCGGGGCTGACGAGGGAGCGGGGCCGACGCGAGAAAACGCTGCGGGCGACCAGGGACAAACTGGAAGCGCCGCTGACTTGCGAGCAGCTCGCAGCGGCCAGCACCCCCGGCCTCGCCCGGCCGGCGCGCTGGCCGGCCGGGCTTGTGATCCGTTCGAGGGCGGCTAGTAGCCGAGCGCGTTCCAGGCCACTTCCGCGATCAGCGCCTGGCCGGCGACGCTGGGGTGGAAGTAGTCGGCCGTCGACACGTGTTCGGCTTTGAATTTCGTGTTGAAGCCGGCTCCGCCGTCGTATTCGCAGTTGGCGTATTCGGCGCACACCGACTGCAGGACGGAGTTGTATGCCTGGATGCGGTGACGCACGTTTGTCCGCCGTTCCATGTCCGCCGGCGCGGTGGACGTCGGGTTGGCCAGCATCGACTCGCACATTTTGAAGCTCTGCCAGGCCGAGACCGCCGATTTGTTTTTGTAGAAGAGCTCCCAGAGCTGGTAGACGTCGGGAATCGAGCCGACTTTGATGTCGGCGTTCGGCAGGCCCGCGCTCAGCGTTTCCATCGCTTTTTCGAAGTTCGCCTGGTAGGAGGACACTTCGGTCATCACGCCGCTGGATCCGCCACAGGCGTCGTTGGCGCCCATCAGGATCGTCACCGCTTCGACGTTGCGGCTGACCGCGGTGGTCGCCTGGCTCGGCAGATTGGCCATCTTCGCGCCGCTGACCGCGTCGTTGTAGCGCGTCACCGGCCCGAAGGCTGTGAGGCGCGTGTAGACGCTGTTCACTTTGCTGTTGCTGCCGGTCGCCCACGAGTTGGTGAGCGCGCAGTCGGTCCAGTAGAAGGGACACGCGGTGTTGAAGGCGCGCGTGATCGAGTCGCCGAGCGCGTCGAACGAGCTCGGGACGGCTCGGGCCGGCGAGGCGCCCAGGGTGCCAAGCGCGAGCAGCGCCGCGATCAGGACGACGGCGAAGCGCCGCCTCGGTCGTGCAGCGGACATTCGTTCCCTCTCCTCCTGCCCACACGGAGCGGGCGGTCGCAAGAGCGGCCTCCGCGCCTCCCAACCGCTCAGGTTTACCTTAGCTATTTCAGGAGCCGCTTGAAGGCCAGCTCGACGACCTCCTCGCGGGTGCGCCGGCCATGGCCCGCGGCGATGAAGTGGTTGCCGATCCAGAGCGAGAAGGCGACCAGGCAGCGGGCCTCGACCTCGTCCTCATCCACGCAGAACGCCCCGAAGAGGGACCGCATGTAACCCATCCGCCGGTCGTCCACCAGGCGCAGCCGGCGAGCGACGCCCTCGTCGCGACGCGCCCAGTCGCGGATCGCGAGATCGGTCCGCAGCGGATCGATTCCAAGGACCTCTTCGGCCGAGCCG
>DASQDJ010000226.1:0-18417 GCA_035634215.1 Solirubrobacterales bacterium
CCGGGCAGGCGGCGAAGGGGGCGCCGTTGAGGCTGCACTCGAAACGCGACCCGGCCTCAGAGGAGGAGTAGGCAAACGACGCCGAGGAGCTGCGGCTGGGGTTCGCCGGCCTCGAGACGATGGCCGTGTCGGGCGGCGTGAAGTCGCCGATCGACGTTTTCACCTCGAAGCTGAACTCGGCCGGCGTCGGGTCGGCGTTGCCGGCATTGTCGATCGCCCAGACCCTGAAGGTGTGGATGCCGTCGGCCAGGCCGAAATAACTCTTGGAGCTGGAGCTGGCGCTCGTGCCGCAGATCTGGCCGGCGACCGGCTGCCCGTCGAGCTGGCAGCGGAAGCTGGCGAGGGGCTCGGAGGAGGAGTAGCCGAATTTGACCGCGAAGCCGGAGTTGGGACTTGGCGGCGTCTCGTCGATCGTGGTCTGGGGAGCGGCCGTGTCGATCGTCCAGGTGCGGCTGGCGGGGGTCGGATCGGCGCCCCCTTCGCCCACCGCGCGGACGCGGAAGGTGTGCTGCCCGTCGGACAGCCCGGAGTATGAGATCGAGCCGGAGTCGCAATCCACGGCGGTGGCGAAGGAGCCGTTGCCGTCGAGCTCGCATTCGAACTCGACGCCCGGCTCCGCGGGCGACTCGCCGAAGCTGAATTCGGGCGAGGGGTCGTTGCTGGGGTTGGACGGGAAGGTGTTGATGGACGTGTTCGGCGGGCAGCGCGTCTCGGTCGGGGTCGAAGCGTTGTCGCGCGGATTCGGGCTTGCCTGCGCGAAGTCGTTGGCGCTGTTGTCGGTGTCGTCGGAGGGCTCGAGGTAGGTGGGGCAGCCGGGAGCGATCGAGCGGCGCAGCGCCATGCCATTCGCGATCCCGCCCGGCGCCGCGTTCGCCGCCTGCGGATCGGGGAACGGCGAGGACATCGCCGGGATCGACCCCCAGGTGACGCAGTCCTCGGCGCCGACCGCCCCGGTGAGGCAGACCGCCCCACCGGCCGGGCTCATCCGGTCGGCGCTCGGCAGCGTGAAGTCGGGCGAGGCGGCGTCGCCGCCGAGCAGGGTTCCCGCCTCGGCCGTGGCGAGCAGGATCGTGCGCTGGCTGGCGCCGTTGGCGACGTCGCTGGGCAGCGTGAACGTCGCGCTCGGCGTCGTGCTTCCCGAGGCGCCGTAGAAGGCGACGACCTGGCCGTCGACGTCGTTCTGTCCGTCTGCCGTCATCTGCAGCTCGACGTACTCGGCGAGCGGCGCCGCCGCCGTTCCCGGGAACACCTCGCGGATCTTCAGCGGCGCGGCGGCGGAGGCCGGCGTCGCGAAGACGGCAAGGGCGAGCACGGCGAGCAGCCCAGCGGCCAGTCCCCTCCCCTGCGTCGATCCACCCTGGCTTCGACGAAGAAACATGCCTGTCTCAAACCCTACAGGTCGGTGAAAGCTGCGCTCTAGAGGGCGGCCCAGACGAGATCGGAAACGGTCCTCGGCCGAGGACGGATCAAAGGGCCAAGGCAGCGAGATGGCCGCGCGCGGCGGCTTTGGTCCGTCGCGGAGACCGCCGGCTCTTCGAGAAGCTGGTCGACGAGGTCCTGGGCGGGGAGCTCGCCGACTCCGTCCGGCAGGCCGAAGTCGACCGGTCCGTCTTCAGGGAGGAGGCGGTGCTGGCGGCAGCTGAGATATTTGCCGAGGCGAAGGAGGAGCGGGCGAGACGGGACGCTTCGTGGCAGAGGGCTATGGCGCTTCGGCTGCGCAGCGCCGTGGGGCTGGGGGCCGCCGCCATCGCGGCGACGGGCTTTGCACCCGAGCTCCTGGAGGGACCCTTACCGTCGCCCCCCGGCGCTTGGCTCGATGCGTTGCTCTTCGTCGTCGGGGTCCTCCTGATCACGACGCTCCTCTTCGGTTTCGTGCTGGGCTGGCGAGAGCTTCGCGGTGGCGAGAGCGAATCGGCCGCGACGCGCGCCGAGAGCCTGGAGGCGGCACGAAACGACTTCGAGGCGGCGCTGCGGGCGAGCATCCTCGCTTGGCTCACGGCCAGCGTCAACGCCAGGATCGGCGAGATCTACGAGCCGGCCCTCGTCTACTCGAGCCGCGATGGCCTCGCCGAGGTCGACGACCCCGAACGGGAAATCACGACCGAGGCGGCGAGCGAAGTCGAGGCGCTGATCGCCAACATGCCGGGCGGCAGCATCGGCGTCTCCGGGCCTCGGGGCGCCGGCAAGACGACCCTGATCCATCGAGTGGTGGAGGGAAAGGACGCCCGCGCCCGCGTGGCGGCGAAGGTCGTCGTCGACGCGCCGGTCGAGTACGACGCTCGCGAGTTCGTCCTGCACCTCTTCGCGCGGCTCTGCGAAGACGTCCTCGGCTCCCGGCGGGTGGACGCCCTGCGCGGCTGGGACCGCGGCGGCCTCGGCATCCGCTCGCTGGCGAGCACCCTGCTGGGGCCGGCTGGGAGCGGGCTCGCGCGCCCACTCGGCCCGTTGCTCCTGCTGGCAGGCCTGGCCGGTTTTGCGGCGATCCGCAACGCTGAAGGAAGGCTCGAACCGGCGCAGCTGGAACCCTTCGCGATCGCCGCGATCGCCTTGGGCGCCGGGGCGCTGCTGATCAGCATTCCGAGCGTCGACCCGTGGGCGCCGTTGCGCCTGGCGGCGCGTCTGCGGCCGGTCCTGAGGGACGACCGCCCCACCGCCACCGCGGAAATCCGGCTGCGCCAGATCTGGTACCAGCAGACTTTCTCGAGCGGCTGGTCGGGCAGCTTGAAGTTCCCCGTGGGCGTCGGGCTCGGTGCCGAGCAGAGCACGCAGCTCGCCGAGAAGCAGCTCGGCTTCCCCGACGTCGTCGCCCTCTACCGGGAGTTCCTCGACCTGCTTCGCGCCCACGGACAGGTGCGGATCGGGATCGACGAGCTGGACAAGATGGAGGACGAGCGGGCGCGCCGTTTCCTCAACGAGATCAAGGTGATCTTCCGGGCCGTGAACTGCTTCTACCTCGTCTCGGTCTCCGAGGACGCGATGAGCTACTTCGAGCGGCGCGGCCTGCCGTTCCGCGACGTCTTCGACAGCTCCTTCGACGAAGTGACGAAGGTCGGGTACCTGTCGCTGGACGCCTCGCGGCGACTGCTCCGACGCCGGGTCGTCGGGCTCCCGGTCCAGTTTGCCTGCCTCAGCCACGTCCTGGGCGGCGGATTGGCGCGCGACGTGATCAGGGTGGCACGGCACGTTTGCGACCAGCCGGCCGAATCGTCGCTCGAAGCGGTCGTCGACGCGATCTGCGCGCGACAGATGACGGGCAAGTGCGAAGCCGCGCGGGTCGCCGTCCGGCGCCTCCGGGACCCAAGCCGGGTGATGCTGCTGAGCGAGTGGCTGCGGGGGCTCGAGGAGGCGATCTCCGACCGCGCGGCCCTGCTCGACAAGTGCGGCTCGTTCGACCGCGACTTCCTGCTGGTCCTGGGTCGCCCGCCGCAGGAGGAAGGCGAGCTGCTGCGGGAATACCGCGAGGCGCTCTCGATCGCGCTCGAGACGATCGGCTTCGCCTACTTCGTGGCGACGCTCCGCGAGCTCATGTCGCGACTGCGCGGAGAGAGCGAGACCAAGGAGGCGATCGAGACCTCGGCGATCGAGCGGCTCGCCCAGGCGCGTCAGGCTTTCTCCGTCGACCCGAGCGAGGCGTGGCGGGCGATCTCCGCCGTCCGGGAGGGCCCCTTGGGCGGCGACGGGGTCCCGTTCCCCCTCGATGCCGCGCTGTCGAGCGGGGACGTCGAGGAGGCCGCCAGCTAGGCGCCGAACTTGTAGCCGACGCCCCGCACGGTGAGGACCAGCTCGGGGTTCTGGGGGTCGCGCTCGACCTTCTGGCGGAGGTTGGAGATGTGGACGTCGCAGGCGCGCTCGTCGCCGTCGAACTCGCTCTGCCAGAGCTCTTCCATGATCTTGCGGCGCGAGAAGACCTCGCCGGCGCGGCCAACTAGGAGGCGAAGGAGCTGGAACTCGGAGCGGGTCAGCGCCACGGGCTCTCCGTGAACGGTGGCGACGTGGCGGACGAGGTCGATCGCCACCGGCCCCGATTCGATCACGACCGCCTCGGCCGGCGCCGTGCGGTCGAGCTCGCGACGGCGCAGCTGGGCGCGGACGCGACCGAGCAGCTCGCGCACCGAGAAGGGCTTGGTGACGTAGTCGTCGGCGCCGACCTCGAGACCGACCACCTTGTCGACCTCGGCGTCTTTGGCGGTGAGGAGAATGATCGGCACGGCGCTGCGCGAGCGCACGTCGCGACAGATGTCGAGGCCGCTCGGGCCGGGCATCATGATGTCGAGGATCAGCAGGTCGTAGGGAACGCCGTTCCCGACCATCTCGGTCGCTTCCTCGCCGTCGGCGGCCGAGCTCACCTGGAAGCCCTCCTGGACGAGCGCGTAGCCGACCGAGTCGCGCACCGAGGGCTCGTCGTCGGCGATCAGGATGCGGCCGCTGCTCATCGTCGTCAGCCTCACGCCACCGGCGTCGGGCTTGGCTTGGCCACCGGCAGGCGGACCCAGAACGTGCTGCCCTCGCCCTCGACGGAGTGGGCGCCGATCTCGCCGCCCATCACGTCGACCATCCGCCGGGCGATCGCGAGCCCGAGGCCGAAGCCCTCGCGCTTGCGCGACTCGTCGCGCCGGTAGAAGCGCTCGAAGACCCGCTCTATCTCCTCGTCCGGAATGCCCGGACCAGTGTCGATGACCTCCAGCACGACCTCCCTTTCGCCGTCGCCGCGGGCGCGTACCGTAACGGCGCCGGGCAGCGGCGTGTGCTTGAAGGCGTTGGTGAGCAGCCCGACCAGGACCTGGCGCAGCAGGGTCGGGTCGCCGCTCGCGGCGAGGTCGGGCTCGACGTCGACGCTCAAGTCGATGTGCGAGGGAGTCTCGACCGCGGCGACCGTGTCGGCGACCGCCGCGGCGACGTCGACCACCTCGGTCTCCCCCGCCCCGATCGACTCGACCCGGGCCAGGGTGAGCAGCGAGCGCGTCAGCCGGTTCATCCGCTCGGTGTCCTCGGCGAGGCGGCCGAGGAAGTGGTCGAGCGCCTCGGGGTCTTCCTTGGCGCCTTCGCGGAGCACCTCGATAGCGCTCGAGATCCCGGCCAGCGGGTTGCGCAGCTCGTGGGCCGCGTTGGAGATGAAGTCGGCTTCGGCGAGCTCGCGGCGCATCTCTTCGGTGCGGTCGCGGGCGACGACGAGGACGGCGCCCTCGTCGGGCAACGACCGCGCGCTCATCGCGTAGGCGCGGTCGCCGAGCCGCAGCGCCGGGTGGGCGGCGAAGCCGTAGTCGGCGGCGCGCTTGAGGTGGAAGCGCATCGCGTCGGGCGGCTGGCCGTCGGCGTCGATCAGCTTTGCCGCGGCGCGGTTGGAGAAGCGGCAGGAGCCGTCCTCGTCGACGACGAGCACCGCGTCGGTGAGGCCGTCGAAGATCGCTTTCAGCTTGTTGCGGTCGGCGGTCAGCACGCCGAAGTTCTCCTTGAGCGAGGCGCGCATCGACTCCAGGGCGCGGGCGAGGTCGCCGATCTCGTCGGCGCCGCCGGTCGAGAGCGGCGCGTCAAAGGAGCCTTCGGCCATTTCGCCGGCGGCGCGCGAGAGGCGGGCGACGCGGTGGGTGATGCCGACCGCGATCAGGAAGCCGACCAGGACGCCGAGCGCCACGGCGCCGAGCACGGCGCGCGGGCGGTCGCCGAAGGTGTAGCCGACGCCGGCGGTGAGGACCGTCACCGCGGCGAAGGCGGCGGCGAGCCAGAGGCGCATGCCGATTCCCGTCATTAGCATTTACTAACACAAAAGTGGGAGAATCGCCGCCGATGCGGACCCTGGTCTTCATCCCCGCCTGGAACGAGCAGGAGTCGGTCGCCGCCGTGATCGCCGACGTGCGCGAGCGGCTGCCCGGCGCCGACGTGCTGGTCGTCGACGACGGCTCGACCGACGCGACCGCGGCGCGGGCGCGCGAAGCGGGCGCCCTGGTCGCCTCGTTGCCCTTCAACCAGGGCCTCGGCGCGGCCCTGCAGACCGGCTACCTCTACGCGCTGCGCGGCGGCTACCAGTACTGCGCCCACCTCGACGCCGACGGCCAGCACCCGCCGGCCGAGGTGGCGCGGCTGCTCGAGGAGGTCCACGCCGACCGCGCCGACCTGGTGATCGGCTCCCGCTACCGGGACCCCGAGGAGCGGCTGGACACGACCGGAGACGAGGAGGACGGCGGCGTCGACTACCGGGCGACCTTCTCGCGGCGGATCGGCATCAGCGTCTTCCGCTTCTTCCTGACCCTGGCGACGCGGCAGCGCTTCACCGACACGACGAGCGGCATGCGGGCGGCTAACCGTCGCGTCATGGAGCTGTTCAGCGAGCGCTACTCGCCCGACTTCGCCGAGATCGAGTCGCTGCAGCTGGCGGTGCGCGAGGGGCTGCGGGTCGAGGAGGTGCCGGTGCGGATGCTGGAGCGGGCCGGCGGCGCCTCCTTCCTGACGCCGGTCAGGTCGGCGTTCTTCATCTTCAAGGGGATGATCGTGCTGCTGGTCGGCCAGTTTCGCCCGCGGCGGGTCGAGGCGGAGCGATGAGCGCGGCGCTGCTCGCGGCGGCGGCCGAGCCGAAGGTCCAACTCACCTCGCAGACGCGGATCCTGGCGGCGGCGATCGCGCTGGTCTTCATGGCGATGATCCTCGAGCTGATCCGTCGCGACCGCCTCCAGGAGCGCTACAGCGTCGTCTGGTTCGTCGCCGGGCTCGGCATGCTCGCCGGCGCCGCCTTCCCCGGGCTGCTCGGCGTCGTCGCCGACCTGATGGGGGTGCGCGACACCAACGTCGCCCTCTTCTCGATCATCCTCCTGCTGCTGCTCGGCCTGGCGCTCAACTTCAGCGTGATCATGTCGCGCCAGGCGGCGCAGATCACCCGCCTGGCCCAGGAGCGGGCGATCGAGGGAGTACGCCAGCAGGCCGGCTCAGGCGAGGAGGCGCTCGAGCCGGAAGAAAAGCGCCTCCAGGGCTAGCTCCTCGGAGACATTGAGGTCGAGGCGGCGCCGGGTGTCCTGGACCAACTCGGCGGCCTGACGGGCACGGCCGGGGTCGAGGCGGGCGGCGCGCTCGGCGAGCTCGTCGGCGCGGTCGCGGTTGTGGGCGACGTCGGCGGCGCCGACCGCGACCGCCGCGAGGTCGCGGTACCACGACGCGGCAAGCGCCAGGCCGAGGTCGAGCAGCTCGGTGCGGCGGCGGCGACCGGCGCGCTTCGCCTCGTCGGCGACGTCACGGGCCGAGCGCTTCATCCCCGCCTCCTTCTCGGCTTCGAGTGCCTCGCGGGCCGTGGCCTCGGCTTCCTCGCCGGCCGCCTCGGCGTCGGCGAGCAGCGCCTTGAAGTCCGGGGCGACCGCGTCGGCGCGCAGTTTGCGGCCCGGCTCGCCGAGCAGGAAGCGGGCCATCTCGACGTCGCCGCCCGAGAGGCGCGCGGCGGCCGCGATCTCCTCGGACGGCGCGGACGAGGCGGCGGCGTCGCCCGCGAGCGCTACCTCGACCGCCCCGACCGGCAGCGGCGCGAAGGCGACCGCCTGACAGCGCGAGGCGACCGTCTCCAGGAGCAGCGCCGGCTCGGAGCTGAGCAGGATCAGGTGGACGAACCCGGGCGGCTCCTCGAGCGTCTTCAGCAGCGCGTTCTGGCTCTCGTCGCGCAGCGCCTCGGCGGCGTCGAGCACGAAGACGCGCTTGCCGCCTTCGAAGGGGCGGTAGGCGGCGGCGCGGATGACGCGCTCCCGGACCTCCTCGACCAGGTGCTGGGCGCCGGTCGGCGCCAGCCAGACGAGGTCGGGGTGCGGCGAGGGGTCCAGCATGGCGCGGCGGCGGACGTCGTCGGGGTCCGCGGCGACGGAGGCGAGGATCTCGGCCGCGAAGGCGCGCGCCGCGGCCCGCTTGCCGGCGCCGCGCGGGCCCTGGAAGAGGTAGGCGTGACAGGGGCCAGTGGCGAGCGCGGCGGTCAGCGCGGCGCGCGCCCGCGGCTGGTGCTCGGTGGCGGACGTGAGGGCCTCGGGCTCAATCACGCTGGGTACTTTCCCCCCACCCGGCTGGGGTCAATCGACCAAGCGCTCATCGGTCGTGGCTCCTGACCGCCTCCATCACCCGCTCGTGCACCTCCTCGACCGTCCCCGTGGCGTCGACGGCGACGACCCGGTCGCGGGCGATCAGGGCGATCTCCTCGTAGGCCTCGGCGACGGCACGCTGCAGGCCGAGGCCCTCGGCCTCGAAGCGGTCGTCGCCCTCGGCGCGCCCCAGTCCCGTCTCGGGATCGAGGCGCAGCAGGATCGTCAGGTCGGGCCAGAGCCCGTCGATCGTCATGTCGACGAGCGAGAGGACGTGGCTCGTGCCGAGGCCGCGGGCGCCCCCCTGGTAGGCGATGCTGGAGTCGGCGAAGCGGTCGGCGACCACGTCGCGGCCCGCCTCCAACGCCGGCCGGATGACGCGGGCGACGAGGTCGGCGCGGGCGGCCGAGAAGAGCAGCAGCTCGGCGAAGGAATCTATCTCCAGCGCCGGATCGGCGAGCAGCTCGCGGATCCGCTCGGCGACGTCGGTCCCGCCCGGCTCGCGAATCGTCAGAGTCTCCCCCCCGAGCGCCTCGGCGAGCAGGCGCACCTGGGTGCTCTTCCCCGATCCATCGACTCCCTCGAGGGAGATGAACAACCGCGGCGCCTCAGCCTTTGACGGTGGATTTCGCCCGTTTGCGCTTGCGCGTCGCCGTGTCGGCCTTGCCCGGTTTGGGCGCGCCGTTCTCGCCGTCGGGCGGCGCCTTCTTCGCCATCTCTTCCTTCGCCTTCCGCGCCGCTTCGCGCTCGGCGCGGCGTTTCTTCATCTCCTGCATGGACTCGCAGTCGTCGTTGAGGCAAAGGTTCCAGGGGCGGCCGCGGAAGGGCACGACTTTGAGCCGCGGCGTGCGGTCGCAGATCGAGCAGCGCTCCTCGAGGCGGAAGACGTCGCCGCGCTGGGGCAGCGGGAAGGTCTGGTCGCAGGAGTCGGGGTCGTCGGCGGTCCACCCCGTGCATCCCACGAACCTTTTTCCTGATTTTTTCGCCCGGATGATGCGCAGCATGTTGGACGAGCCGTCCTCCTTGGTGCGGCCGGCTTCCTCGCAGACCTTGCAGGGGCCGAGGATGCGGTCCTCGTCCATCCCTTTCCAGATGACTTTTGCCAGGTCCTCGCGGGCGGAGTCGATCTCGTTCCAGGTCTTGTGGAGGAGGTCGCGACTCTCGCCGACCACCTCGCCCTTGCTCATCTCGCCGGCGGCGATCCGGTCCATCTCCGCCTCGAGCGTCGCGGTCATCTCGGGGGTGGCCATCGCCGGCACATAGTTCTTGAAGGCCTCGTAGAGGGCGATGCCGGTCTCCGAGGGGACGGGTGGGTTGCCGTAGACGTAGCCGCGGTCGAAGAGCTTCTGGATGATGTCGGCGCGAGTCGCTTTGGTGCCGAGCCCGCGCTCCTCCATCATCTCGATCAGTTTCGCCTGCGAGATGCGGCTCGGCGGCTGGGTCTCCTTGTCGACCAGCCACGGCTCGCCGTCGAGCGGCAGCTGCTGCCCCTCCTCCAGCTTCGGGATCTCCTCGTCGGAGGAGCGGGCGTAGGTGTAGATGCCGGCGTAGCCGGGGTCGACGACGACCGAGCCGCGCACGAAGTAGGTCTGCGAGCCGGCCTCGATGTCGGCCCGGGTCGACTCGGTGATCATCGGCGGGCTGAAGGTGGCGAGGAAGCGGCGCACGACCAGTTCGTAGACCCGCTTCTTGGGGCCCTCGAGGGCGCCCGGGTGGATCGCCTGGGTCGGGTAGATCGGCGGGTGGTCGGTCGTCTCTTTTTTGCCGCGGGTCGGCTTGAGCTCGCCGTCGAGCAGGCCGGCGGCGGCCGAGAACTCCTTGACCCGGACCAGCGAGGAGACCAGCTCGCGGACCGGCAGCGAGGACGGGTACACCGTGTTGTCGGTGCGCGGGTAGGAGATGAAACCGTCCATGTAGAGGTCCTCGGCGATCCGCATCGCGCTGGCGGGGGTGATGCCGAGGCGGCTGGAGGCGTCGGTGCTGAAGGCGGTCGTGTTGTAGGGGGTCGGCGGCCGGCGGGTGTTCTTGCGCGCCGTCACCGACTTGACGGTGCCGGGGCTCGAGGTGCCGGCCAGCGCCGCATCGGCCTCGCCCTTCTCCCAGAACTTGTCGGTCGAGTGGTGGGCCTCGAAGGCGCCGTCTGGGTGCTGGAACTTCGCGAACAGTTCCCAGAACGGTTTGGGGACGTGGGCGCGCCGTTCCATCTCGCGCTCGACGATCAGGCCGAGGGTCGGGCTCTGGACGCGGCCGACCGAGAGGAAGTTGGAGCCGAAGCGGCGGCTGGCGAGCGAGACGGCCCGCGTCAGGGTGGCGCCCCAGAGCAGGTCGATGTCCTGGCGGGCGGCGCCGGCGTTGGCGAGCGGGTAGGAGAGCTCGTCGAGGTCGCCGAAGGCGCGATCGATCTCCTCCTTGGTCAGCGCCGAGTAGCGGGCGCGCTTGATCCGCAAAGTGCCGTCGGCGGTGCCCTCGCGCGAGCCCAGGTCGGGGTTGGCGTCGAGCATCTCCTCGAGGGCCTCGAGGCCAATCAGCTCGCCCTCGCGGTCGAAGTCGGTGGCGATCACCAGCTCGTCAGCATCTTTGGCTAGTTTCTTGATCGCTTTGACGACGTTTTTGTCGGTCGGCTCCTTGATCAGCTCGGCGTCGATCAGGTCGTGCAGGTCGGTCTTCTGCCAGTTCGAGTCGCCCTCGGGGAAGGCCGGGCCGAGCACGTGGCCCTTGAGGCCGACGTTCATCTGCTCGCCGCCTTCGTCGTCCTTCCAGGCGTAGAAGGGGACTTTGAAGGTTTTGTCCTCGCTGTTGCTGCCCTTGCTGAGCGCTTCGGCGATCTTCTTGGCGCTGTTGTTCTTCTCGGTGACGATCAGCCTCATGGGGCGGCGAGGGTAGCAGGGGCATTCGGCGCCCTGGCCAGGCGCGACGGCCGAGCCAACGCGCCGGCGGGCCATCACTAGTCTTTGATCCATGCCCGCCCAGGCCTACGCCGGCAAGGAGTGCGTCTGCCAATTCCGCAAGGGGATCTGCGACCAGTCCTGCGTGCGGGACATGCTCGAGACCCCCTTCTACATCGCCTGCCTGAAGTTGAAAGGGCGCCGCTGCCTGGTCGTCGGCGGCGGCGACATCGGGCTCGAGAAGGTCGAGGGGCTGCTGGCCTGCGATGCCGACGTCACGCTGATCGCGCCGGTCGCCCACCCGGAGCTGGAAGCGCTGGCGAGCGAGGGCTCGATCGAGTGGGAGAAGCGCTCCTACTCGGGCGCCGCCGACCTCGAGGGGGTCTTCATGGCGATCGCGGCCACCGACGACACCGACGTCAACATCGCGGTTTACGACGACGCCGAGCGGCGCGCGATGCTCGTCAACGTCGTCGACGTGCCGCCGCTCTGCAACTTCATCCTGCCGGCGATCGTCCGCACCGGGCCGCTGGCGATCGCGATCTCGACCGCCGGCGCCTCGCCGGCGCTGGCGAAGCGGATGAAGCGGGAAGTGTCCGATCTGTTCGGCGAGGAGTACGCGCGGCTGGCGGTGATGCTCAACGACGCGCGCGGCTGGGCCAAGGACACGCTGCCGACCTACCAGGACCGCAAGGAGTTCTTCGAGGGCATCGTCAACGGCGAGCCCGACCCGGTCGAGCTGATCCGCGAGGGCCAGGAGGCCCAGGTGCTCGGCTTGATCGAGGCGGCCAAGGAGCGCGCCGCGGCGACGCTGGCCTGAGCGGAGCTTTTTAGGGGCCATAGCCCCCCACAAACCACCGATCGTCAGGCGGCCGGCAGCGCGAAGAAGGCGATCGCGGCGAAGTGGGCCGCGGCGGCGAGGATGACGAAGAGGTGGAAGACCTCGTGGTAGCCGAAGACGCGCGGGTTGGGGTTGGGACGCTGCGTGGCGTAGACGACCGCGCCGGCGGTGTAGAGCAGGCCGCCAAGGGCGACGAGCAGCGTGCCGGTCGCGCCCATTTCGCTCCACAGCTTCGGGAAGGGGATGACGGCGATCCAGCCGAGCGAGAGGTAGACGATCGCGGCGACCCATTTGGGGTGCTCGATCCAGACGATCTCGACGACGGCACCGGCAACCGCACCGACCCAGACGGCGACGAGGATGGCGTCGGCGAGCGCCCCGTCGAGCGCGAGCAGCGCGAACGGCGTGTAGGTGCCGGCGATGAGGAAGAAGATCATCGAGTGATCCAGCCGGCGCATCAGCCGACGCAGATCCGGCCGCTTCCAGTCGACCCGGTGATAGAGCGCGCTGGTGCCGAGCAGGGCGGAGAGGCTGACCGCATATATGGCGACCGCCAGGGTCGCCCTCGGCGTATCGGCGGCGACGATCAGCGCGGCGCCGAGGAAGAGCGAGACGAAGAAGGCCCACTCGTGCGAGACGCCGCGCAGCCTCGGCTTGACCGCGGCCACCGCATCGGCGACGGCGTCGGATGCAACTTCGCGTGCAGATTCGGCTTTTTCAGTCGCCCTGCGCACCGCTTCTGGCCGCTCGCCCACTCCTGCCACCATACCTAGGGCAAGGCAAATCTCCGAGCAATTTGCGGGGTGACCGCCAACGGGTTCCGTCCGACTGAAAGACGATCCTGGGCAGCTCCCCCTAATAGCCGCTGCGAGAGGAGAAGTTCGATGTCCAAGACCGCCACGAGCACCCAGTCAACCGGTCTTGAGGGGCTCGCGATCGAACGCAGATTCTCCTCCCCCGGCGTCCATCCCTTCGACGAGGTCGAGTGGGAGATCCGCGATGCGGTGATCGGCGACCCGCAGAACCCCGCCTTCGAGCAGCGGGGGGTCGAGTTCCCGAAGAGCTGGTCGCAGAACGCCACCAACATCGTCGCTCAGAAGTACTTTCGCGGGCAGCTCGGCAGCGAGAAGCGCGAGCGCTCGGTGAAACAGATGATCGGCCGCGTCGCCGGGACGATCTCCGAGTGGGGGCGGCAGGGCGGTTACTTCGCCAGCGACGAGGACGCGGCGGCGTTCGAAGCGGAGCTGACGGCGATCCTGCTCAACCAGAAGGCCGCCTTCAACTCGCCGGTCTGGTTCAACGTCGGCTTCGAGGAGCGCCCCCAGTGCAGCGCCTGCTTCATCCTCAGCGTCGAGGACAACATGGAGTCGATCCTCGAGTGGAACACCAAAGAGGGGAAGATCTTCCGCGGCGGCTCCGGCTCGGGGATCAACCTCTCGAACATCCGCGGTTCGATGGAGCCCCTGAAGAAGGGTGGGACGGCCAGCGGGCCGGTCAGCTTCATGCGCGGCGCCGACTCCTGGGCGGGGACGATCAAGTCGGGCGGCAAGACCCGCCGCGCGGCCAAGATGGTCGTCCTCGACGTCGACCACCCCGACGTCGAGCACTTCATCTGGTGCAAGGCCAAGGAGGAGGAGAAGGCCGCCGCGCTGCGCGACGCCGGATTCGACATGTCGATCGACGGCGAGGGCTTCACCTCGATCCAGTACCAGAACGCCAACAACTCGGTGCGGGTCACCGACGAGTTCATGGAGGCGGTCGAGGCGGGCGAGGACTGGGGCCTGACCGCGCGCACGACCGGCGAGGCGGTCAAGACCCTGCCGGCGCGCGACCTGATGAAGCAGATCGCCGACGCCGCCTGGCGCTGCGCCGACCCCGGGGTCCAATACGACACGATCATCAACCGCTGGCACACCTGCCCGGAGTCGGGGCGGATCAACGCCTCCAACCCGTGCAGCGAGTACATGCACGTCGACGACTCGGCCTGCAACCTAGCCTCGCTCAACCTGATGAAGTTCCGCCGCGAGGACGGCAGCTTCGACGTCGAGGACTTCGAGCATGCGGTCGACATCGTCTTCCTCGCGCAGGAGATCGTCGTCGGCTTCTCCAGCTATCCGACCGAGCAGATCGGCGAGAACGCCAACCGCTTCCGCCAACTCGGCCTCGGCTACGCCAACCTCGGCGCGCTGCTGATGTCCGACGGCCTTCCCTACGACTCCGACGAGGGTCGCAACGTCGCGGCGGCGATCACGGCGCTGATGACCGGCCGCGCGTACGCCCAGTCGGCGAAGATCGCGGCAGAGGCGACGGGGCCCTACGACGAGTACGACAAGAACCGGGAGGCCCACAACGGCGTCATGCGGATGCACCGCGACGCCGCCTACGACGTCGACTCGGCCGGGATCAAGGGCGAGCTGCTGCAGGCGGCGCAACGGGCCTGGGACGAGGCGGTCGAGCTGGGCGAGCGGCACGGCTACCGCAACGCGCAGGCGACGGTGCTGGCGCCGACCGGGACGATCAGCTTCCTGATGGACTGCGACACGACGGGCATCGAGCCGGACTTCTCGCTGGTCAAGTTCAAGGAGCTGGTCGGCGGCGGCCAGATGACGATCGTCAACCGCTCGGTGCCACTGGCGCTGCGCACGCTCGGGTACACGGAGGCCGAGATCGACCAGATCAACGCCCACATCGCCGAGCAGAACACGATCGTCGGCGCGCCGGGGCTGAAGGACGAGCACCTGCCGGTCTTCGACGTCGCGGTCGGCGAGCGGGCGATCTCCCACACCGGCCACATCGACATGATGGCCGCGACGCAGCCGTTCATCTCGGGGGCGATCTCCAAGACGGTCAACCTCCCGCAGAGCGCCACGGTCGAGGACATCGCCGACGCCTACACGCGCGGCTGGAAGGGCGGCCTCAAGGCGCTCGCGATCTATCGCGACGGCTCGAAGACGGCCCAGGCGCTGCGCACCGACGCCCAGGACGAGAAGGAGGCCGAGGGCGAGGCGGTCGCGCCCTCGCCGGAGCGCAAGCGGATGCCCCGCGAGCGCGAATCGATCACGCACAAGTTCTCGATCGCTGGCCACGAGGGCTACATCACCGCCGGCAAGTACGAGGACGGCTCGGTCGGCGAGATCTTCCTCACCGACATCGGCAAGGAGGGTTCGACGATGCGGGGGCTGATGAACGCCTTCGCGACCGCGATCTCGCTCGGCCTCCAATACGGCGTGCCGCTCGAAGACTTCGTGCGCAAGTTCAGCTACATGCGCTTCGAGCCGGAGGGCATCACCGGCAACCCGGAGATCCCCTTCGCCAAATCGCTGCCCGACTACATCATGCGCTGGGTGGCGAGCCGCTTCATCGACGACACCGAGACGCTCGAGGAACTGGGGATCATGACCCAGGAGGTGCGGGCCAAGAAGGACGCCGAGACCTCGCAGCTGGGCCTGGGGATAGCCACCGACACGGCGGGCCCCGCGAACAGCGGCAACGGCACGAACGGCGGCAACGGCCACGCCAAGCCGTCGAACGGCGGCGAGGCGAAGGCCGACCGCGGACAGCCGGTGCCGGCGGCGGCGGCCTTCACCGAAACGCCCCCGGTCGTGCCCGCCAAGATGTCCGGGCTCGACCTCGGGCCGGCCTGCGAGCAGTGCGGCGGCATGATGCAGCGCACGGGCAGTTGCTACACGTGCAGCTCGTGCGGCAACAACACCGGCTGCGGCTGAGCCGAACACTTCTTCAAGGCCAGTAAACGGCGCGGTATCCTATGCCCTGATGAATGTTGTGGCAGGCGAGGCCTTTGCGCGACGACATGTACCGAGGTTGGCCTTGGGGCCAAGCGCCCTCGTCGTCTTGATTTTCCTCTTCGTCGCGGCACCGCTGCAAGCCGCGTCGCCGGCGACCACGGTGGCCGACTGCGATTACGTCCAGCACGGCAGCGGAGCGGCGGACTGGCGAAGCCGCTCGACCGCGGCCGGACCGCTCGGCTTCCTTCGAGGGTCGCTCCAGCGCATGACCGAAACCCGGAACGGACAGCTCGTGACCAAGATGCCGGCCACGGTCGAAGGACACCGGACCGTAACGCTGAGCGTGCCCCGGTCGCTTCAGCACCGTGTGTTTCTCTATTACGGACGCGAGGGTGCGCGGGGCGCGCGTAGAGGGCCCGGCTTCAGCGAAGTCGTATTCGAACCGTGCGAGGAAAAGCCGCGCACGGTCTGGCCCGGCGGGATCAGGGTCAAGGGCAGGAAGGCCGTGCGCCTGACGGTGCGCGTCGAGGGACGGCCCGACGCCATCCCGCTCCGTTTGGGGCGACCCCGGCCCTTCAAATAGCTGGCGGCCCCTCGACCGACTCCGAGAGGCGGCACCCTGGTACGACGCGTTTGTCGCCATGGCCCTCGGGTAGGCGCGCAGGGTGGAGGTTGCGACCGCCGAGACGACGATCGACGTCCTCGATCCGGCGACGGGCGAGGAGATCGGACGAATTCCAGCCGGCGACGCCGCGGCCGCGGCGAAGGCGGTCGCGGCGGCCGCGGAGGCCCAGGCCGAGTGGGCGGGGACGCCGGCGGCGGAGCGGGCGGGGGTGCTCAAGACCGCCGCCAGGCGCCTGCGCCAACACGTCGACGAGCTGGCGGAGCTGCAGACCCGCGAGAACGGCAAGCCGCTCGCCGACTCGCGCGGAGGCGTCGAAGCCGGCATCGCGGCGATCGAGCAATACGCCGAGCTGGGGCCGCTGCACCGGGGCCGGAGCCTCACCGGCTCTAGCGACGCCGTCGACCTGATGGTCCACGAGCCGCGAGGCGTCGCGGCGCTGCTCGTCCCGTGGAACGACCCGCTGGCGATCGCCCTGGGTCAGCTCGCCGCCTGCCTGGTCACCGGCAACACGGTGGTCCTCAAGCCTTCGGAGAAGACGCCGCTCTCGACCCAACGCGCGCTCGATTTGATGGACCTGCCCGAGGGCGTCGCGGTGCTGCTGCTCGGCGACGCCAGGGCGGGCCGGCCGCTGGTCGAGCACGAGTGCGTCGACGTCGTCCTCCACACCGGCTCGGTCGCGACGGGGCGGGAGATCGCGGAGGCTTGCGGGCGCTCGCTGCGCAAGGCCGTGCTCGAGCTGGGCGGCAAGGACGCCCTCATCGTCGATGCCGGGGTCGACCCGGATTGGGCGGCGGACCAAGCGGCCTCGGGCGCCTTCGCCAATGCCGGTCAGATCTGCACGTCGGTGGAGCGGATCTACGTCCACGAGGCCGTCGCCGACTCCTTCTTGGAAGCGCTGGTCAAGCGGGCGCGCGCGTTGAAGGTCGGGCCGGGCCTGGACCCCGAGTCGCAGATCGGCCCGCTGATCGACGCGGATCAGCGGGCAAAAGTCGAACGTCACGTCCGTGCCGCGGTCGAAAGCGGCGCCGAATCGCTGAGCGGCGGCGAGGCGCCCGACGGGCCGGGCTTCTTCTACCCGCCGACCGTGCTGACGCAGGTGCAGGAATGGATGGACGTCGTCCAGGACGAGTCGTTCGGCCCCCTCGCCCCCGTCATCACCGTGGGCTCCTTCGAAGCCGGAATCGCGGCGGCCAATGCGAGCCGCTACGGGCTCGCCGCGAGCGTCCTCACGCCCTCGCAGGAGAACGCGCAGTGCGCGGTGCGGGCGCTGGAGGCGGGAACGGTCAAGGTGAACTCGGTCTGGGGCGGCGCCCCCGGCGGGGCCGCCGAGCCGCGTCGCCAGAGCGGCCTCGGCTTCGGCTACGGGCCGGAGCTGCTCGACGAAGTGACGACGACGAAGGTCGTCCACGTCGAGCCGGCCTGGCACTCCGGCTCCTAGGCCGACTGCCCAAACTGACGAGCGCCGACGACTAGGTCGGGATCCCGCGCGCCGCGAGCCACTCCTCGAGCGGCTCGGGCGGGTCGCCTTCGAAGACGAGGCGGACGCCCTCGCGCAGGACGTGGTCGCCGTTGTCCGCCTGGCCCGGGTTCGTGGCGATCCAGGTCGCCGCGGCGGCGGCGGCCAGCGCGGCCGGGTCGTCCCCCTCCGCGTCGATGCCCCGCACCGTCTCCAGCAGCTCGCCCGCGAGGTCCTCGGCGGCCGTCGCCGGCCGGTCGTCGTCCTCGAAGCTGGTCAGCAGGGCGGTGACGGCGGTCTCGGCGCCATCCGGGTCGCAGATGGCGGCGGCGTCGCGCACCACCTCCGAGACCGTCGGAATCGTCTCCCGCGTGCCTGGCTTCATCGCCGTTGCGCTACCCCGTCGCCGCCGTCGCCAATCCGCCGGTTCCCGCCCCGCCCCGGGGGTATCCACGAGCATGCGGCTCGAAAGGGACGCGGCGCCCGGCATCCACCGGATCGAGGACGCCTTCACGAACTGGTACCTGGTCGAGGCGGACGACGGTCTGACGGTCGTCGACGCAGGCGTGCGAGGCGCCTGGCCCTCGCTGGGCGAGGCGGTCGGCGCGATCGGGCGACGGCTCGACGAGGTGCGGGCGATCCTGCTCACCCACGCGCACTTCGACCACATCGGCTTCGCCGAGCGGGCGCGGCGCGAGCTGGGGGTGGCCGTCCACGTCCACGAGGACGACGCGCCCCTCGCTGCCCGGCCGTGCCAGTACGCCCACGAGCAGCCGCGCTCGCTCTATTTCGCGACGCAGGGACGCGCCCTGCCGATCGTCG